>NZ_JACADT010000003.1:0-46219 GCF_013421635.1 Streptomyces sp. UH6
CCAGCCACGACCGCTGGCTGCGCAGGCGCTGGCAGGGGCGGGAGATCCAGGTCCGCCCCGACCGCGAGGGGTAGCTTCCCGTGCCGGGACCTGCCGCCGTGGCGCGCGGCCACGGGGCGGGTCCGCGGGCCCGACGCCCGGATCCGGAAGCGCCCGGACCGGAGCCCGGGGGCGCATGCCGTCTCCTTCAGCGGTGGTGGACGCTGACCGCGTATCCGCCGCCGTCGTAGGGGTCCGCGTCCCACGTCGCGAAGCGGTCGACGAGGGTGAGGCCCGCCGCACCGCAGTGGTCGTCGTACTGGCGCAGGGTGAGGCTGGGCGGCACCGGCAGGTGATCCGCGTCCAGGCCGAAGCCGGACACCAGCAGGCCGCCCGGACGCAGCGCCGCGGTCAGGCGCTCGAGCGCCGCGGCGACGGTTCCCTCGGCGACCAGCTGGAAGACGTTCCCCGCGACGACGACCAGGTCGAAGTCCGCGGCGACGCCGAGGGCCCGCGGGTCGAGGTCGGCCAGGTCGGCCTGGTACCAGGGCAGCTCCGGCGCCTCACGCCGGGCCACCGCCAGCATCGACGCGTCCAGGTCCACGCCGACGCAGTCGTACCCGAGCTCCGCCAGCCGGATCATGACCCGGCCGGTGCCGCACCCCGCGTCCAGCACCCGTGCCCCGGGCGGCACGAGCGCGGCGCAGAACCGCGCCTCCCCGTGCACGTCCTTGCCGCTGCGGGCCAGTGCGGCGAACCGTGCGGCGTAGTCCTCCCCGGACGTTCCCCCGGTCAAGTCGTTCCAACGGCTCATGCGGCTCATGCGGCTCACTATAGGTTCGCGCCGATCAACGGCCCCGGTCGCCCGGGGTCCGCCGCCCGCACCGAATCGCGCCGGGTGGGAGAGCGGCCTAGTCTCGTGAGAGGTGCGGTGCGTCCGTCCACGCCCGGAGCATGGCCAGGACCACGGAGTCCGGGCCACCGACCGCCCGGCGTCGTACGCCTCCCGCCCCGGACAAGAACCCCGCGGCCGCCGTCGGCCCTCGCGCCCGCCGTCGCGGGACCCCTTCCTGAGCAGGAACGCAGGGACCCTCATGACGCACGAACACGAACCCGGCTCCGAGGCGGAAGGCGGCCCGGAGAACGACCGGTATCTCCCCGACGCCGGCGCCGCCCCCGTTCACGCCACGGCAGGGGAGTCCGACGCCCCGCCCCTGCCGCGGGACGACGAGGAAGGGCCGGCCGCGAAGGTCCTCGTGGTGCAGATGGGCCATTGCTTCCGCACCTCGGGCGCCACCGGCACGCCCGGTGAGCAGGTGTTCGCGAAGGCGGTGGCCGACGCGTGTGCCGCAGAGCTGGCGAAGCCGGGCCCGCCGGGCCGGGAACTCTGGCACCTGCGGGTCATCAAGGCCGACGAGCCCGTGGAGCAGTACGCCGGTGACGCGTTCGTCGCCTTCCACTGCGACGGATCACTCCATCAGAGCGCACGGGGCGCGAGCGTCGGCTACCGCGACGCCGCCGGACAGTCCCTCGCGCAGGCGTGGAAGCACGCCTACGAGCAGCGCGGCTGGTCCGGTGGCTTCCGCGACGACAACTACACCGAGAACCTGAAGAAGTACTACGGCACCCGGAAGGCCGACGAGGCAGGAAATCGGCGCGCGTTCATCGCCGAGTGCGGGTTCCTCACCAATCAGCACGACAAGGCCCTCCTCACCGGACCGGGCGGCGTCGACCGTGTGGTCCACGCGCTGTTCGACGCACTGGGCGTCTGAACCCCGACCGTCACCCGTTCGGGCTAATGCCCGGCTTCCGGGTCTCGCCGTTCGCGCAGGCAGGGCGGACGGTCCCGCGTCTTTCGCCGGCAGCGGCCCGCCAACGGTGGCGTGGCGTCCGGTGGGGCGTTTGGCTGGATACACGGGTGCGGCCCAGCGGCACCGGCGCGTCGCACCGCGCCGGCTGCCCCCGGCCCGCATCCGTACGACGGAACACAAGACACCACGACACGACACGACACGACGAACCGCAAGGAGGGCAGTCCGATGGCCAACGAAGCCGGCGGGAACACCCCGCTCGACACGGTCAGGGAGAGCCTCGAGCAGGCGTTCTCCGACGTCAACCGTGTCCTCGGCCTGCAGGGACTGCGTGCCGAGGGGGCGGATTCGCCCCAGGCCCACGTGGGCGGAGCCAGCACCTATTCGATCGGCTGCAGCGCGTACAGCCTGGGATGCGGCGGCACCCGGACCATGGAGCAGTGAGGAGGTCCGATGCGACAACCACCCCGCCGAGGCCCCGGCACCTGCCCCGGCCTCGGCAGCGGCAGCGGCGGTTGAGGCGCCGTGGACCGCCTGGCGGGGACGGCCACCCATCACTACGGTCTCGTCGACTCCCGGTACTACGAGCCCCTCTCGCGGCGACCGATCACCCCCGAGTACCGCGACGCCCTCCACCGGCTGCTGCCGGAGGACTGGGCCCTGCGGCACGGCGACATCTGGTTGCACGCACTGCGCCCGCCGGACACGGCCCGCCGGGAGGCGGAGACGCCCGCCCAGGGCTTCAAGATCCACGTGTCCTCCTCCCCCGCGCACGCGCTGCGGCTCCTCGATCTCGTGGTGCCCGTCTGCGTGGACCACGGCGTGGCGTTCAAGACCGCCGCCGACCCGGTGCTGCTCGGCGTACTCAACTCCAAACTCCAGGAGCGCGGCCGGTCGGGCAAGTTCATGACCGTCTACCCTCCTGACGAACAGGTCTTCACCGAGCTGATCGAGGCGCTGTACCGGCGCACGGTCGACGAGGCGGTCGAAGGCCCGTACATCCTGTCGGACCGTCGCTACCGGGACAGCAGGGTGCTCTTCTACCGCTACGGCGGTTTCCGCCCGCCCCGGCGGCTCAACGTCGACGGCACCCAGAGCTTTCCTCTCACGTCGCCCACCGGCACGCACGTGGCCGACGAGCGCCTGCCGTACTTCCAGCTCCCCCACTGGGTCCGCGATCCCTTCGCCTCCCCTTCCGGGACCGCCCCCGGGGACGCCCCCGCGGACGGCCCGGACACGAACGGCCAGGAGGGTGATGGCCCCGAAGCTGACGGCACGGAGGGTGCCGGCACCGTGCTGCACGGCCGCTACCGCGTCGAGGGCGCGCTCGCCTTCTCCAACGCGGGCGGCGTGTACCACGGCACGGACACCCTCACCTCCGCCCCGGTCGTCGTCAAGGAAGCCCGCCGGCTCACCAACTCCTGGACGAGCGAGGACCGTACCTGGGACGCGGTCGACGTGCTGTGCCACGAGTACGACATGGTGTGCCACCTGCGAGGGCTGGACTTCGTCCCCCGGCCGGTCGACCTCTTCCGCGAGTGGGAGCACACCTTCCTGGTCGAGGAGCGCGTCGAGGGCATCGCCCTCCACGACTTCTGGGCACGGGACGACACCATCCTCGCCCCCTACATCCGCCGACAGGGGCGGCTGGACCGGTTCGTCCCCCGCTTCCGGGAAGTGGCCGAACGCCTGATCACGATGGTGGAGGAGGTACACGCGCGCGGTGTGCTGCTCGGCGACCTCTCCCCGAACAACATCCTGATCGACCCCGTGACCCTGCGCATGCGGTTCATCGACTTCGAGTGCGCCGTCCGCGAGGACGACGAGGCGGCGATGCTGGAGTACGGGGGGCGGCTGGGCACCCCCGGATTCGTCCACCCGGAGCGCCCCTCCCGCGACAGGCTGCTGCCGCACGACGACTGGTACGCCGTCGGCATGATCCTCTACGGCTGCGTGCTTCCGGTGACGGCGTTGTTCGGCCTCAACCCGGCGGCGGAGGAACGCTTCCTGGACGAGTTCGTCGCACTGGGGGTGCCGGCCCGGGTGAAGGCCCTGGTCACACATCTGACGGCCGGCTCCGTCGACGCGGCGAAGGCCGTACTCGCCACCTGGGACGAGGACGGGACCGACACCGGGGGCGCGTTCGGGGCGGGGCTGCGGCCGACGGCCGGCGGGGCCCCGCCGGAGCGGGCCCCGGACGGTCTCGTCCCGGAGGTGCACCGGACCCTGGACGGCCTGGTGGACGGCCTGCTGCGGACGGCGGACGACCGGCGCTCCGACCGTCTGTGGCCCTCCGACCCCATGGTCTTCGCGACCCACCCGCTCGGTGTCGCCCACGGCGCCTGCGGCCCGGCGCTCCTTCTGGACGCGGTGACCCGGGAGCCGCTGCCCGAGGAGATCACCTCCTGGATGCTGCGACGCCCCGTCGGCACGGACACCTGCCCGCCCGGTCTCTACCTCGGTCTCGCCGGCATCGCCTGGACCTTTCACGACCTCGGCCTGACGGACAGGGCCGAGGAGTTGATGGCGGCGCTGTACGCGTCCCCGCTGCTGTACGAGGAACCCGGTGTGTTCCTGGGGGCCGCCGGATGGGGCACGGCCGCCCTGCGCCTGCACGCCGCGACCGGGGCACAGGTCCACCTCGACCACGCCGTGCGGGCGGGCGAACACCTCCTCACCACCGCACAGCACGACGGCGCGACCTCCTACTGGCGGTGCGGCCTGGACGACTCGGTGCACCACGGCCACGGCTACGGCGCGAGCGGGATCGCGCTGTTCCTGCTCCACCTGCATCACGCGACCGGCGACGACCGCTACCGGTCCTGCGCCGTCCGCGCCCTGGAGTTCGACCTGGCGCACGCCACCGTCGGCGAGCTGGGCATGCAGTGGCCGCGGATCCGGGGCGGGACGGTCGTCTACCCGTACTGGATCCACGGCAGCGCAGGCGTCGGCAGCACGCTGGTGCGCTTCCACCATGTGCTCGGCGGGGAGCGCTACGGAGACCTCGCCCGGCGCGTCGCGGACGACACCTACGTCAAGTACACCTACACACCGGGGCTGTTCGAGGGCCTCTCCGGCATCGGCGAGTTCATGCTCGACATGCACTGCTTCACCGGTGAGGAGCGCTACCGCCGTCGTGCCCTCGACATCGCCGAGACCCTTCTGTGGTTCGCCGTCGAGAGCGAGGACGGCACGGCGTTCCCCGGCAGATCACTCACCCGCGTCTCCCACGACTACGCGACCGGCTCGGCCGGCGTCGGCCTGTTCCTGTCCCGCCTCGTCCGGCCCCGTGCCCGGGCGTTCGTCGACCTCGATGCGACGGCGCCGTCATGAACGCCGCCAACTCTTGTTTCCCCGGCAGCCGTTGACGCGAAGCCGGCCGGCGACGCCACCCTGCTGAAGTAGACCCGGACGCCCGCCCGTTCACCGCGTGCCGGACACCAGTCCTACGCGGTGGGCGAGGACGACGGCCTGGACGCGGTCGCGCAGGTTGAGTTTCGCCAGGATGCGCGACACGTAGGTCTTGACGGTCTCGGGCGTGATGAACATCGCCGCGGCGATCTCCGCGTTCGACAGCCCCTCGGCGATCAGCTGGAGCACTTCCAGCTCGCGGGGCGTCAGCGCGCGCACGACCTCCTGTCGGGCCGGCCGGGAGGGGTCGGCCGGCCGCAGGTGCCGGGCGTAGTGGCCGATGAGGTGGCGGGTGACGGCGGGTGCCAGCAGGGCCTCGCCCCGGGCGACGGTGCGGATGCCGTTGACCAGTTCCGCCGGAGGCGCGTCCTTGAGGAGGAAGCCGCTCGCTCCGGCGCGCAGCGCGTCGTAGACGTAGGCGTCGACGTTGAAGGTGGTGACGACGAGGATCTTCGGCGCGCCTTCGACGTCGGGACCGGCCAGTTGCCGCGTCGCCTCGATGCCGTCGAGCAGGGGCATCCGGATGTCCATCACGACCACCTCGGGGCGCAGCCTGCGCGCCGCATCCACCGCCTCGTGGCCGTTCTCGGCCTCTCCGACGACCTCCATGTCGGGCTGCGCGGAGAAGATGGTGGCGTAGCCGGTCCGCACCAGCGCCTGGTCGTCGCAGACGAGCACACGGATCGGCGGCGTCACGTCGCTCACGGGGTCACTCGCATCGCTCACGGGGTCACTCCTGCACACGGAGACCTGAACACCGGGTCACTCCTGAAGGGGCTTCGACGGAATCGTGGCGCGGACCTCGAACCCGCCCTCGGGCCGGGGACCGGCCTCCAGTTCACCACCGAGCATCCGCACCCGCGCACGCAGCCCGGCCAGCCCTCGCCCGCCCGCGGGGCCCGGTGTCCACGTGACGGGTGCGGCGAGCGGCCCGTCGGTGGTCACCTGGAGCTCGACGTGCTCCTCGCCGTGCCGGAGCAGCACCCGTGTCGGCTGTCCGGCCGCGTGCTTCATGGCGTTGGTGAGCGCCTCCTGCACCACCCGGTACGAGGCGAGTTCCACGTCCACGCTCCGCGGCCGCCGTTCGCCGCGCTCGCTGAACTCGACCGGCTGTCCCGACCGGCGGCCCTGCTCGACCAGGTCCGCCACGCGCCCCAGGGCCGGCGCCCGGTCTCCACGCTGCGGGCCCTCACGGAACAGGCCTTCACGCTCCGGTTCCCGGCGCGCCGGCTCCGCACGCGCGGACTCCGCACGCGCCAGGTCCTCGGACGCCGACTCGCCGGTCGCCTCCAGGACGCCGAGCAGGTACCGCAGTTCCGTCAGCGCACGACGACCGGTGTCGCTGACGGCCGTCAGCCCCTGGCCGGCACGGTCCGGGGCGGACGTGAGCAGGAACTGCGCCGCGTCGGCCTGGACCACCATGGCCGTCACGTGGTGGGTGACCACGTCGTGCAGCTCGCGGGCGATCCGCGCCCGCTCCGCGGCCGTGGCCGCCTCGGCAGCCGTCCGCCGCCGGTTCGCCTCTTCCGCGCGCCGCCCGCGCACCGTGCTCCCCACCAGCCATACCGCGGCCGGGGCCACGTAGAACGCGAGGTAGTCCGGTACCGACTGCGGTGAGCCGAAGCGGTCGAGGACGACGGCCAGCACGACGTAGCCCGAACTCGCCACCACGGCCGCATCACGGCGGAAGCGGACCTGGTGGGCCCCGGCGGAGTACAGGGCCAGGTACAGCCCCATGCTCGCGAACGTGGTCGTGAAGCCCAACGCCTGGTGCACGGCGAACGCGCCCGCGACGACGGCCAGACAGGCGGCGGGCCATCTGCGGCGGACCGCCAGCGGCAGGGTCTGCGCCAGGACCAGCCCGACGCCCAGCGGGCTCGCCGGCCGCTCGGGCAGATCGCCGATCTGCGCGCCGAGGTGGGACAGCGTCGGAACGGCCGTCAGCAGGGTGAGCGTCAGGGCGAGGACGCCGTCCTTGAGGAAGACGCTCCGCTCCTGCCACCACTCGACCGGCACGTGGAGCGGCGAGAGGCTCCCGGGTGCCTGCTGGGACATCACTTCCCCTTCCTCCGACCGGCCGGTCTCAGTGGCCCGCCCGTCGGCGGTTCTTGACGCCACCGTTCCGACGGGCGAGGACGAGCATCGTGACGGCGAGGGCCACACCGATGAGGGCGGCCACGGTCGACGTCTCCATGCCGAAGCCGCCTCCGGTCAGGAGGTCGGAGCCGTGGACGTCGACGGTGAACAGGCCTTCGGGGGTGTGTCCGGAGACCGGGATGCCGAGCAGCTGTTCCGTGGTGTTCCAGGCGAAGTGCAGGCCCACGACGAACCAGATACTACGCCGCCACAGGAACGCGGCGCCGAGCAGGAGTCCCGCCTCCAGTGCGATCGCCAGGCCGCTCCAGGCGCTCGCCCCCGGGGCGCCCACGTGGGCGACGCCGAAGAACAGCGAGGTGATCACGAGGGCGGCCCGGCTGCCCCACATCTGCTCCAGGGCCTGCAGGGCAAGACCGCGGAACATCAACTCCTCGGTGACCGCGGCGCCGATCTGCACCGTGACCGCGGCCCAGCCGACCGACATGACGCCGTTGCCCGCCCAGGAGAACGAGTAGCCTCCGAACGCCGTGATCAGGAGGGCGGAGACGAGGATGAAGCCCAGCCCGATCCCGCCGCCGAGCAGCGCCTCCCGGCCTGCGCCGTGCCAGGCCGTCTCCGGCGTGGAGCGCCGCGCCACACGGCGCATGACCAGCCAGTACACGGCCCACGCTGCCGCGGCGCCCAGCACCGGTACCGGGCCGCGTCCGGTCGCGGTCAGGCCCGCGACCAGGCCGACGCCGACCATCCCCGTCAGCATCCAGCCGAGCGGCGAGCGCGCGATCCGGCGGAGACGGCCGCCGTCTTCGTCACGGTCCTCGTCCCGGCCGGAGCCTTCCTGCTGTGCGGCGGACGTCGTGTCCATGGTGCCCTCCCAGGGGTGGCCGCCCCTGCGGCGACCTCACGACCACGCTAGAAATCCCGCGGCGCCCGCGAATCACCCGCGTGTGGACAGCTCCTGTAGCTCTCACGGGGGATGCGCCACGCCGCGCGCTCCGGGGACTGCCGGGCCGCTTCCCCGGCCTTGCGCCTCGCGGCGTCCGTCGTAGCGGTCGGCGAGGGCTCGTGCCGTCTCCGCGATGCGATCGCGCAGTTCGGCCGGTGCCACGACCTCGACATCGGTGCCCAGTCCCAGGAACTCCCGGTGGGCGTGATCGACCGACTCGATGGGCACGCGGGCCTCCGTCCATCCGCCGTCGGCCGCGGGTGTGACGCCGAGGCGGCGGGCACCCTCCGGGGTGAGCCGTACCAGCGCCTGCGAGGTGTGCAGTCGCGCTCGGAAACCGGCCAGGTGGGCATCCCAGTACGCGGCCAGGCGGAACCCGTCCGGAGCGGCGAACTCCTCATCCAGGGGCCGGAGTTCGAGGATCTGGTCCACTCGATAGGTGCGGACCCCGGAAGGCCCGCCGGCGACCGTGTACCAGCGGCCGGCCTTGAGGACGAGCCCGTACGGCTCCACCCGTCGCTCGATCTCCTCCGGCGCCCGCCAGCGCCGGTACCGCAGGACCACAGCCCGGTGCGTCCACACCGCGGTGGCGACGGCGGCCAGGTGAGGCACCGGGTCGGTGTCGCCGTACCAGCCGGGGGCGTCGAGCAGGAAGCGTTCCTGGATCCGCGCGGCGTGTTCGCGCAGCTGCGCCGGGAGGGCTGCCCGCAGCTTGAGCTGGGCGGTGGCGAGGGCCTCGCCGAGGCCCAGCTCGGCGGCGGTGCCGGGGAGTGCGGCGAGGAACGCCGCCTGCGCCTCGTCCGCCGTCAGTCCGGTGAGCCGGGTCCGGTAGCCTTCGACCAGCCGGTAGCCACCCGCGTGTCCGGCTTCACCGTACAAGGGGATACCGGCGGCGCCGAGCGCCTCGACGTCCCGGTAGACGGTCCGGACGGAGACCTCCAGTTCCCCGGCCAGCTGCCGGGCCGTCATCCGGCCCCGGTGCTGGAGCAGCAGGAGCAGGGTGACCAGACGACTCGCACGCATGCCGGTCAGTATCCGGTCCACTGACAGGAGATGTCAGCGGACCGGCCCTAACCTGCGGCGCATGGACGACACCTGGTCCTCGGACCGCACGCACACCGGGAAGGCCACCGCATGAGCATCGTCGAACTCCGGCAGTACACCCTGCGTCCCGGCGCCCGGGAGACCCTGATCGAGCTGTTCGAGCGCGAGTTCGTGACCGGTCAGCAGGCGGTCGGCATCACCGTCGGCGGCCGGTTCCGTGACCTGGACGACCCGGACCGCTTCGTCTGGCTGCGCGCCTTCCCGGACATGGCACACCGCCGGCGCATGCTGGAGGCGTTCTACACCGGTCCGGTCTGGCAGGAGCACCGCGACGCGGCCAACGCCACCATGCTCGACAGTGACGACGTCCTCCTGCTGCGGGGGCCGGGCTTCCTGCCGGAGCCGGGGACGACCCGGGTGCCGGCGACCGTCTGCCACCCCACCGACACGGCCGGCTTCGACGCGTACGCGGCCCGGCACCTGGGCCCGGGCCACGCGCTGCACCGCACCGAGCACGCCGAGAACGACTTCCCCCGCCTGCCCGTGCGGACCGGTGAGGACGTCCGGGTATGGTTCGGCCCGGCCGAGCCGGCGCCGTGGCCGTCCCGACGGCTGCGGCTGGAACCCGTGCGGGAGCGGCCCTGATCCGTTTCGTCCGGACCGGCGGGCTGACCCCAGGAAGAGGCAACCATGTGGCGCCGGGCGTAGTCCTACCGGTGTGCCCCTCCCCTGATCCTGCGTGGCCGTGGCAGCACGGCACACCTCGAAGGCCGGTCGCTCCTGCTGGAGCAGAACGGCCTGCCGCCGTGACAGCCTTCGTCTCGGCGGTGACCTCGGTGCTGCCCGAGGGACGAGCTGCTCTCGACGGCATGGAGCTGGTGACCGAGGTGACGCCCGAGGCCCCGGCATGGCGTCTGTTCCTGACACGGCACTCCGTGGCGGTCACCGCGGCCGGGTGCATGGTGGTCCTCCGGGTCGTCCTCGTGCGGCATGTCGCGGTGACCGGAGAGCCCGGGCAGTGGCTCCTGCCCGTCTTCGGGGCGCCGCTGCTGCTCGCCGCAGGCCGACGGGAACGCACCTCCGTGGGCAGCGGGAAGATCTTCAGCCGCGACCCGCGCAGGATCGAGGTGCGCTACGACCCACGCCACCCCGACAAGCTCTACGCCCCTCAGCCCGCGCTCCTGTACGTCGTCGTCGGGGTCGTCGTCACGCCCATGCTGGCGGGCCTCCTCGCCCTGGGGCTGTCGCTCACGCTCGGGCAGCTCGTCGACACGCTCACAGCGGGTTGACGCACCTGCGGGACGGTCGTTCCGTTCCGCCGGGACACCACCTCCAGCCACCCGCGGTGGCACCGCGCCGGGCACAGGAGGACAGCTGAGCGGTGTGTACGAGCACCTCGTGATGTCGGTGCCCCCCGCCATAATGCGGGATCATCGAGCACACGTTCTGGAGGCCGGCTCGTGCCCGCACTGCATGACTTCACCACCTGGCAGCCCCTGCTGCGCCTGTTGTACGCCGCCCACGCGGAAGCGCTCACGGCGCCCGGCGGGCATGTGGCGGGGCAGATCGGTCCCGGAGGGTGGAGTGTTCCGCTGCCCTTCCGGGCGCCGCGGCCGGGGCGCGCCTCGCAGGTCTCCGACAACCAGGAGCAGTTCGACGCCGTGGGCCGGCTCGTCGACGCGCTCAAGGAGAACGGGGACGCCGATGTCTCCTTCGTGGTGGAGGCCTCTCCTCTTCCCGGCGGCGTCCGGCTGCACCTGATCAGCCTGGGCTCCTCCGCCGAACCGGGGGTCGCGACCGCGCACCCGGGCACGCTCCTCCTTGCCGACGGAGCGCTGCCCGAGCCGGTACGCCGCCTGCCCGAGCCGGTGCCGGGAGCGGGGCCGGCACCGTCCGCGGACGGGGAGCTGCTCCGGCGCACACTGCGCGAACGGCTCCCGGGAGCGGTGGGAGCCTCCGCCGAGGAGATCGCGGCGGCCGAGGCGCGTCTGGGCGTGCCGCTGCCCGCCGAGTTGAGGTCCCTGTACCAGGTCGTCCGGGGCCGGTACGAGGACTGGGACGACCTCCGGGAGCCGTACGACACCGTCGGCTGCGAGCTCCTCCCGCTCGACGAGGTGTACGTCGCCGACGCGGCCTCCCGGCATGTGCTGTGGAAGTTCGGCGCCATGGAGGCGGTCGTGACGGGGCCGGAGGACGCCGTGCAGGGGCTCGTCGGTTCGCCGGGCTGGATAGTCTTCGGTGACAACGGCGGCGGGGACCGGATCGCCGTCGACCTCACACCGGGTCCCGACGGGCACGTCGGGCAGGTGATCATCATCGGTCACGAGGGGAACATCGGAGCGGGCCTGGTCGCCGACTCCCTCACCGACATGGTCGTGCACCGTCACTTCGACGGCCGACCGGTCAGGACGGTCGAACGGCCGCCACTCGTCGCCCACGTCAACCACCGCTCCGTCCCCAGCATCGAGGCCGCGGCCCACCCTGGCCTGGAGGTCCTCAGTCTCGGGGTCTGGAAGAAGGAACCTCTCAGCCTCTCCCCCGTCTTCGGCCTGCCGCGCCTTCGGACCCTCTCGGCCCGTCCCGGTACTCTCGCCGATCCCCGTGAGATCGCGCGGCTCACCCATCTCGAGTACCTGGAACTCCCGCCCGCGGAATGGCGCGCCCTCCTCGACGCGGGGGCTGTGCCCCCGGGGCTTCTCGCCGCCGGCATCGAGGCCCACCGGCAGCGGGACAATCCGCTGCGGACCATCGACCTCGCGAACGAGATCCTCGCCCTCCATGGCCGGCCGCCGGTCGCCGACGTCACCGTGCTGGAGGGGGTGGCCTCGTAGGAGCGGTGGAGAGGCGTGCCGTGGAGAGGCGTGCCGCGAGGGCGTGCCTCTGCGGCGGTGGAGCGGTACGTGGACGCTCCCTCCCGGCACCTTGACGCGTCAGGCGGGCTCCCCGAGCTTGGTCACGAGCAGCCCTCCCCCGACGACGTGGCGTGGGCGACGCAGGGGCTCGACTCGCCGGAGCAGAGGACCGATGTGCTCGGCCGGGCCTGCGCGGCCATCTGGACCGGGCGCTCCGTCAGGCGTCCGGGCGCAGCGGCTTCGTCTTCCAGGTGGTCCTCCACAACCTCCCCGGCCGCGCGTGCGTCCACGCCGCCCGGCAGGGCGAACCCGGGCCCGGCGAACTCGAGGCGTACAAGGCGCGGTACGTCGACCCGATCGCCGCGATCCTCGGCCACCCGAAGTACGCCGCGCTGCGGATCGTGACCGTCGTCGAGCCCGGTTCGGTGCTGGACCTGGCCATGAACGCCGTCGACTCGCCGAGCCGTTCGCCCTTGTGCCGGACGATCCTGGGCAACGGCGACTACGTCACGGCATCGGGTACGCCCTGGCCAGGCTGGGGGCCGTCGCGCACACCTACAACCACCTCGACGCCGGGCACCACGCCGCCCTCGGGTATCCCTGCACCGCCGGGCCCTACGTGGAACTCCTGCGGCAGGCCGCTCCGGCCTCCGGCAGCACCCCCGGCAACGTCCACGGCGTCATCGCCGACACCGCCGAGTACTTCGCGCTGCACGAGCCGTACTTCTCGGCCGGCGACGTCGTGAACGGCGCTCCGGTCCACCGGTCGAGGTGGGTGGACCGGAACTCCTACGTCGTCGAGTTGCCGTTCGTGCACGACCTCCGCGCCGGTCTGGTCGACGGCGGATTCCCCGTCGGGATCGGGGCTCTGATCGGCACCTCCCGCAACGGCTGGGGCGGTCCGGCCCGGCCGTCGGGCCCGGGCCCGACGACGAGTGTGGACGCCTACGTGGACGGCAGCCGCGTCGACCGGTGCGATGCGTGACGCACCGCCGTACGGCGGTTGGTTCCCTGCCGCGTTCGGCAATTGGTGCGCAACGCCCACCCGCCGCCGACGGGCTGAGGCGACCTGCTGGTGTTCCGACGGGCGACCCCGCCTCGGGCAGCAGCAGCCACAGCCCCACGAGAGCGCCGCCGGCAGGTCGAACCCAGCGGCCCGCTGGCCGCCCCGGACCTCTTCGGAACGGCTGCGGGCGGGGTGGCCGGATCAGAACCGGAACACGTAGTTGCTGAGGATCGAGGCGTCGCAGTCGCCGCCGTACGTCTTGGTGAAGGACACCGGCTGCAGGCGCCAGGTGCCGGTGACGGTGACGGTGACGGGCCTCCAGACCGGAGGACAGCCGGTGTTCGGAACGTAGGGGAGCTTGTCGAACCGTCCGTCGACGGCGATGAGTTTGGTGCACGCGTCCTCGGCCGTCGGATGGGTCCCGCCGGTGGATTCGCACCGGAGGGTGACCTGCCTGCTCGAGCCGTCGGACAAGGTGGTCTTGGTGATGGTCAGGTTCGTCAGGGAGAAGGAGGCGGACGAAGCCGCGGAAGGCGTGGAAGCCTGGTCCGCCGCCGCGGCCGGTACGACGGACCCTGCCGTCGCGGCGAGGCCCGCGGCCAGGAGAATTCCGAGTCTGCTTCTCATGTTCCTCCGATCGTCGGCACTTTGTTCCGCTGAGCACCAAAATCGCGCGCCCGGAGGCTCCGGACAAGGCGGACATCAGCCTCTTTCACCGCCGCCGGCTCGTCGCGTGGCACGGCGTAACCCGGGTCAGGGGGTGAGGAAGCCCGCGCGCTGTCGCCGCCCGGCCCGCGTCCGCCCACCGCCGGGCGGTGTCCGACGCCCCTCAACCCCGGCTGAGGGGGAGCGCTGCCCGAGATGTCCCGCGCGCGGCCTCGGCGTATCTCCCGCGGGGAAGGGTGACGCCCGCGGGGGGAGGTGAAAGGGTGTCCGGTGGCCGGGGCAGACGGCTCCGGGTGACACGCCCGGGCAGTCGTTCCCGGTGTCACTGCGGCGCACGCCGGTCCGAGGAAGGCACTCATGACGAGGTTCCCCAGTTCCGACCCGGTCACCCCCGTCCCCGACGAGGGCCGACTGGCCACGGTCGGCCGCACCCTCTTCGCCAGGCTCGCGGCCGACCCGGTGTTGCGCGTCGTGGCCCTCCCCGACGGCCTCGGCGTCTGCCTCGTGCACACCGTCCGCGGCGGCGGCAAGATCTACGTCGCGCCCGACGAGACGGCCCTCTTCGTGGGCTCCGCGGTCGATTTCCAGGCCGGTCTCGCGGCGTTCCGGGACGGCGCGCGCACGCCACCCGAGAAGTTCGGCGTCGACCGGCAGGCCGCGGGCACCTGATCGCTCCCCCGGTCGCCGTTGCCGGCCCACCCGGCAACCGCGTGGTGAAGGCCGCCAAGGCCGCCACCCCGGGCGGAGCCCGGGCTCGGGCCCGCAAAGGAGGGTCCGTCCGGACGTCCCTCGCGCGGCTTCGGCGCTCGGAGCGGCGCGGTCGCCAGACTACGGACCATGAGTCGATCGTCAGCTGCTGGCTCCTCCCTTGCCAAGATCGGTGCGAACGACGGCGCACACGGACCTCTCCTGCTGCGCCTGGCACGGTGGGGGTGGCTGGTCCCTGGCCTCTTCCTGATCGGGGTGGTGGTCCTGGGCGTGTGGGCCTGGCCCTCCCCCGATGCCGACAACTGGCTGCTGATGGTTCCCCTCCTGGCGGCGGCCCTGTGCTCGGTGCGGGTGACGGCACTGTTCAGCTGCGCGGTCCTGCTGGTGAACCGGCTGGTCCCGGTCGCCCTGTCGACTCCGAGCCCGCGCCTGAACGGCCTCCTCCTCGATCTGTGCGTGGGCATCCTCGCGGTGCTGGTCGCGGTGCTGCGTTCCCGCACCCGGGCGTACATGACGCACTTGCAGAACGCGCTGCTCACCGCCCGCCAGGTCGTCGTACGACCCATCCCGCTCGGCTGGGGCGGTGTGGAGTCCTCCACCGCCTACCTGCCCGCGGACACCGAGTCCCGGATGAGCGGAGATTTCTACGACATCCTGACCACCCCTCATGGCACCAGGCTGGTACTGGGCGACGTGCAGGGCAAGGGACTGGCCGCGCTGTCGACAGCCGGAGCGGTGGTCGGCGCCTTCCGCGAGGCCGGGTACCACGAGGCCGACCTCGCGGTGCTCGCCGCGCGGTTGGACGACAGCCTGCGCCGCCACAACACGCTCATGGCCGCGAACGACAGCGGCCACGAGCCGCGGTTCGTCACCGCCGTGGTCATCGCCTTCCTCGAGGACGGGACGCACGCGGACGTGATCAACTTCGGGCACGAGGGCCCGCTCGTGTTCGGACGCGAGGGAATGCGTCAGCTTCCGCAGGAGCGCAACCCTCCCCTGGGCCTGATCGAACTGACCGGTACCCGGACACGGATCGACCGCGTCCGGCTGGAGAGGGAAGAGACCGTGCTGCTGGTGACCGACGGCGTCACCGAAGCCAGGAACAAGCAGGGCGACTTCTTCCCCCTCTCGGCGTGGGCGGACCAGCTGGCCCGCACCTCGGCCGACGGGACTCCGCCGCCCCCGCACGTCCTGCTGAACCGACTGGTGAAGGCGCTCACCGCCCACACCTCGGGGCACCTGGACGACGACGCCACCCTGCTCGCCGTACGCCGGCCGACGACAAGCCGCAGCGTGACGGACTGACGGTCTGCCGGCGCCGCGCCCTGCCCGGCCTCGGGCCGCGGGTGGACCCGTCGTCGACGGACGGTCCCCGGACTCCCCCGGGACGTCACCCGCGGCGGCGATGCCACGATGATCGCCATCGGCGCCTTCCTGCCGGTGGACCCCAGGTTCCCGCTGGTGGACCTGGCCCGCCGAGGATCCCGTCCCACCCCACCCCACACGCACCCGAAGGACACGGGCTCGCGGAAAACCGGTTCCCACCAGGTCGTCTTCGGCCTGACACTGGCGTCGAACGCGGTGCTCGCACCGGGCAGGCTCACCTGCCCCTGCCCGCGCCGACCGACGGACGACCGTCCCGCAACCCGAGCTGGAGCCACCCGCCGTGACCGCACCCGACCTCGCCGCCCTCAACAGCGCGACGAAGTACCCGAGCATCCCCACCTACCACCGCCTGGACCCGAAGAACGGCAACCTCCTCGAGGACCGGACCCCTTTCACGGGTGATGTCCTCCTCACCGAGAAGGTCGACGGCACCAACGGGCGGATCGTCCTGCTCCCCGACGGCGACTACTTCATCGGCTCGCGCGAGGAACTCCTGCACGCGCGAGGCGACCGCGTCCACAACCCCGCCCTCGGCATCGTCGACGAGCTGAGGCCGCTCGCCGACCGGCTCGAGCCCCGCGACGCGCACGGCCGCGTCACCGTGTTCTTCCTCGAGGTGTACGGCCGCAAGATCGGCGGCGCGGCCAAGCAGTACACCGGCGGGAACGGGGTCGGCCACCGTCTGTTCGACGTCGCGCTCCTGCGGCCCGATGTCCTCGACCGGGGTCTCGAACAGATATCGTCCTGGCGCGACGCCGGCGGTCAGGACTTCGGCGACGAGGCCGCCCTCCAGGAGATCGCCGGCACCCACGGCATCCCCCTCGTCCCCCGCCTCACGACGGTCCCCGGCGGCGAGCTCCCCGCAGGCGTCGACGGCATGGCCGCCTTCCTCGCCGAGCGTCTGCCCGCCACCCGGGTCGCCCTCGACGACGAAGCCGGCGGCACACCGGAGGGCATCGTCTTGCGTACCCCCGACCGGTCCGTCATCGCCAAGGCGCGCTTCCAGGACTACGCGCGCACGTTGAAGCGCCGGGCACGGCGCTGAACCCACGCGTGGGGAGCCTCCGCGGCCACCCCCGGCGTCGCCCGCCGCAGCGCCTGCCGGTCGGCACCGCCGACCGGCAGAGCGGCACGTGGGCGGGCAGGCTCCTCGTCCCCTTCCGCTCCGTCACGCCACGGGCTGTCGGTCCATGGCCGCCTCCAGAAGCACGGTGACCGACGGCGCGCCCACACCGATGACCCATCCCGCCAGAGACATCGCGAACTCGTCGGCGCCGCGATCGTCGTCGGGCCCCACCCGCCGTCGGCCACTCCCTCGACCTGAGCGCGATGCCGGGCCGGCGGACATCGACGCTTCCGTCCCCCGTCAGGCTCGCCGCCCCTGCCGGTGGATCGCGGACTCAGTTCACCGGCGGACCGTCGCCAGCCCGCCGTCGTCGCCCGCCGTCCGGCTCGAGTCCGCCCGGCGCGGGCCGTCGCCGAGGGCGCGCAGGATGTCCTCGACGCTCTGCTTGGCGTCGCCGAAGAGCATGCTGCTGTTCTCGCGGAAGAACAGCGGGTTCTGCACGCCCGCGTAGCCGGAGGCCATGGACCGCTTGAAGACGACGACCTGCTCCGCGTCCCAGACCCGCAGGACCGGCATGCCCGCGATCGGGCTGGCCGGATCGTCCAACGCCGCAGGGTTGACGGTGTCGTTGGCGCCGATGACCAGTACCACGGACGTGTCGGCGAAGTCGTCGTTGATCTCGTCCATCTCCAGGACGACGTCGTACGGCACCTTCGCCTCGGCCAGGAGCACGTTCATGTGTCCCGGCAGACGACCGGCGACAGGGTGCACGCCGAAACGCACCTGGACACCCCGATCCCGCAGTCGGCGCGTCAGTTCGGCGACCGGGTGCTGGGCCTGGGCGACGGCCATGCCGTAGCCAGGGGTGATGATCACCGAGCGGGCCTGCGCCAGCGCCTCGGCCACCTCCTCGGCGCGCGTCTCGCGGTGTTCGCCCTGCTCCTCGCCCCCGCCGGACGGTGCCTCGATGCCGAACCCGCCCGCGATGACGGAGAGGAAGGAACGGTTCATGGCCTTGCACATGATGTAGGACAGGTAGGCGCCGGAGGAGCCGACCAGCGCGCCGGTGACGATGAGCAGGTCGTTGTCGAGCAGGAATCCCGCCGCGGCCGCCGCCCAGCCCGAGTAGCTGTTCAGCATGGAGACGACGACGGGCATGTCGCCGCCGCCGATCGAGGCGACGAGATGCCAGCCGAGCGCCAGCGCCAGTACCGTCACCGCGATCATCAACGCCAGGCTCGGGCTGATCACGAACCAGACGGTGAGCAGCACGAAGACGCCGAGCGCGCCCAGGTTGAGCGCGTTCTTGCCCGGCAGCACCAGCGGACGGGAGTTGATGCGCGCCGACAGTTTCAGGTACGCGACGATCGAGCCGGTGAAGGTGACCGCGCCGATGAAGATGCCGATGAACACCTCGGCGTGGTGGATGCCCAGCAGGCCGGCGTCGGCGAGGGCCTGGCGCGCCCTGTCGTCGGTCTCCGCCTCCAGGTAGCTGTTCCAGCCCACGAACACCGCGGCCAGGCCGACGAAGCTGTGCAACACCGCGATCAGTTCGGGCATCTGCGTCATCTCGACCCGGCGCGCCTGCCACAGCCCGATCACCGCGCCGAGCAGCATCGCGGGCACGATCAGCGCGAGCGCGCGGGCGGTGCCGGACTGCGCCGCCACCACGGCGGTGGCGACCAGCGCGAGCGCCATGCCGGCGATGCCGTACACGACACCGGCTCGCGACGTGCGGTGCTGGGACAGCCCGGCCAGGCTGAGGATGAAGAGCAGGGCGGCGACCAGGTCCGCCGCGTGAGAGGCCGTCAGGGAGGTCATCTCGGCTCAGCCTTTCGAGAACATGGAGAGCATGCGGCGGGTGACGGCGAAGCCGCCGAAGATGTTGACGCTCGTCAGCAGGATCGCCGTGAAGGACAGGACGGTGACGACGGTGCTCTCGTGGCCGATCTGGAGCAGGGCACCGACCACGATGATTCCGGAGATCGCGTTGGTCACCGACATGAGCGGTGTGTGGAGCGCGTGGTGCACCTTCCCGATGACGTAGTAGCCGATCACCACGGCGAGGGTGAACACCGTGAAGTTCTGGGCGAGTTGGGCGGGGGCGAAGGCCACCAGCAGGAACATCGCCAGCATGCCGAGCCCGATCAGGCCGAAGCGTCCCGCGCGTGTGGAGCGGGACGGCTCCTTCCCCGCATCGGTGGGGGTGGTCGCGGTCTGCGCGGCGGGGGCGGCCGGGGCGGCCGACACCGCGACGGGCGGGGGCGGCCAGGTGACGTCGCCGTCGCGGACCACGGTCACGGCCCGCTGCACCACGTCGTCGAAGTCGATCGACAGCTGTCCGTCCTTGCCGGGGGTGAGCAGCTTGACCAGGTTCAGCACGTTGGTACCGAACAGCTGTGAGGCCTGGGCGGGCAGCCGGGAGGCCAGGTCGGTGTAGCCGAGGAGGGTGACGCCGTTGTCGGTCACCACCGCCCGCCCCGGCACCGTCCCCTCGACGTTGCCGCCCTGGGCCGCCGCCATGTCGACGACGACGCTGCCCGGCTTCATGACGGCGACGTCCTCGGCCGTCAGCAGGCGCGGCGCCGGCCGCCCCGGGATCAGCGCGGTGGTGATCACGATGTCCACGTCGCCGGCCTGTTCGTGGTAGAGCTCGGCGGCGGCGCGGTCGTAGTCGGCGGAGGTCGCCTTGGCGTAGCCGTCGGTGCTCGCCTCCTGGTCCACGTCCACCGCGAGGTACTCGCCGCCCAGTGACTTGACCTGGTCCGCGACCTCCGGCCGGGGGTCGGTGGCGCGCACGATCGCGCCGAGGCTGGACGCGGCGCCGATCGCCGCGAGACCGGCCACACCCGCGCCCGCCACCAGAACCTTCGCCGGCGGCACCTTGCCCGCCGCGGTGACCTGGCCGGTGAAGAACCGTCCGAAGACGTGGGCGGCCTCGATGACCGCGCGGTATCCGGCGATGTTCGCCATCGAGGACAGCACGTCCATCGACTGCGCGCGGGAGATGCGCGGCACCACGTCGAGGGCGAGGGCGGTCACGCCGGCGGCGGACAGCACCTCCAGCAGCTCGGGCTTCTGCGCCGGGGCCAGCAGACCCACGACGGTGGCGCCCGACCGCAGCCGCGCGATCTCCGGCTCGGAGGGGGCGTTCACCTTCAGGACGACATCCGCGTCCCAGGCCTCGCCGATTCCGGCACCGGCCTCGGCGTACGCCTGATCGGTGAAGCCGGAGGCCTCACCGGCCCCGGGTTCGACGACGACCTCGTAGCCGAGCTTCAGCAGCGAACGCACGGTCGTGGGTGTCGCCGCGACCCGTGTCTCCCCGTGGACGGACTCGACCACAACGCCTATGCGCTGGGGATGACGGTGCGTGGGTTCTTGGGCAGACATGTCCTGTATCTCTCGTCGGAAGAGGGCATGAGGGTGATCTGCGTGCGGGGAGGGCGTACGGCACCTCCCTTTGATCGCTGGAACCTACCGGCCGCACAGGTGCGGGCCAACGAGAGCGGACGGTGATGTGTTTCACCCTTGTGGTACAGGCCCTGGACGGTGGAACGGGCGACACCGAACCGGAAAGGCACTCCGACGGCGCACGCCCGACTGACCGACAGCGCGGCCCGGTATGCCCTGACAGGTCCTTCCTCGTCCGCGCCCTCGACAAACGGGCCTCGGCCCCTGCCGCGTGCAGAAGGGGCGCCTGGCCATGGCCCTCTTCTCGCAGCGCGGTTCCTCGGCCAGGACCGTCAAGGGCTCGTGAAGCCGGGGCCGGGGGCCGGTCGAGACGCTGTCTTCCATGCCTCGAGCCGTTGTGAGTTCGTATCCCGGCCCGCCGACGGGCAGGCAAGGAGGGCAGACGTCCTCTCCACCGACGGTCGGGGCCCAGGCCTTGCCGGGCGCCAGGCCGCCCTCCCCCGCGAACCGCAGGTCGACCGTCCCGGCGAGTACCTCGTCGCCGCCCACCCGGATCCCGAAGGTCCGGAGCGACCCCGCGGTGTCCCACTGGTCCTGACAGTGCCGGATGTAGGTCTCGAAGCCCTCACGCGTGCCGGGACCGCCGTTGAGCCAGCGAACGAGCAGCTCGTCCTCCGCCGCCAGCTGCGCGTCGACGTCGCCCAGGCGCAAGGGGGACGGAGTGACGATCCCGTCGGAGAGCCTGCCTTCACGCATCCGGTGAATTTCGACCCCGGCACCCGGTCGTGCCACCGGTTTCCGCGGTACGGCAAGTTCGTCCCTCCGGTCCGATCCGGCCCCGTACCGGGGGCGGAGATGGATACGCTCCTGGAGCCCGGTGCGCGCCGCCAGGGGGGAGCACGTATGCGACGCGTCGGGCTGCATCTGCGTCACCGCGCGTCCGCCGACGAGGCCCACGCGCGGCCGGCCGAGGCGATCGGCCGGCGGCCCGCCGACACGGCGTGGACCTGACGCCCCCACCAAGCCCACCGAACCCGCCGAACCATCCGAGAGGAACACAGGCATGTCCGCACCGACCTCCGCGTCCCCGGACGCTTCCACGTCTTCGGCGTCGCCGCCCGAGCACGTCCTCGTCGTGGGTACGGGTCGTGACTTCCCGGCACGACTGCGCGCCGCGCTGCCCGGCACCCGCACCACGGTGATCTGCCACCTCGACTACATAGGCAAGGTCCAGGAGCCGGGCGCGAACGCCCGGGTCGTCGGCGTCCGCGGCGACGCCCCGGACGAGGAGTGGATCGCCCTCGCGGCAGCCGCACACGCCGTCGACCCGTTCACCCGGATCGGCACCTTCGGGGAACGCGACCAGGGACGGTACGCGGCCATCGCGGAAGCGCTCGGGCTGCCGGCCCACAGCGCGGAGACGGTCACCCTCGTCCACGACAAGGCCGCCATGCGGGCCCGTCTGGCCGAGCGCGGCGTGGACACGACGGCCTCCGCCCGCGTCGGTGACCTTGCCGCACTGCGTGCCTTCGTCCGCTCCGTGGGCGGCCCCTGTGTGGTGAAGCCGGTGTCCAGCTCCGGCAGCGCGGGCGTCGCCAAGGTGTCCGGCGAGAGCGATCTGGCCACCGCGTTCGAGCTCGCCGCCGGCAGCTACCTGGGCCTGACCAGCGCCGGCGTCCTGGTGGAGGAGTTCCTGTCGGGCCCGCAGTTCAGCGTGGAGGCCTTCTCCGAGGGCGGCGAGCACCTGGTGATCGCGGTGACGCGCAAGTACTCCGACCCGGCGGGGTTCGTGGAACTGGGGCATGTCTCACCGGCCGACGTCCCGGCGGACACGAGGGCGGAGATCGAGGCGTACGTGACGACCGTCCTGGAGGCCGTGGGCATCGAGTTCGGCCCCTCGCACACGGAGGTCGTCCTCACGCCGGCCGGTCCCCGGGTGATCGAGACCCACATCCGCATGGGCGGCGACATGATCCCGACGCTGGCGCTGGAGGCGACCGGAGTCGACATCGACGACTGCACGGCACGGCAGGCACTGGGCGAGAAGGTGCTGCCCGGCATACGGGCGCGGCTCGCTGAGGGTAGCGGCCAGGGCTGCTCGGCCATCTGGTTCGCCTCGGTCGCCGCCTCCGGCACGCTGGAGGAGATCGTGGGCCTGGAGGAGGCCCGCGCCTTATCCGGTGTGACGGAGGTGGAGCCGATGGTCCGCCCGGGTACGGAGGTGGGCGGCCTGGAGAGTTCGGAGTCGCGGCTCGCGTACGCGCGCGCCCTGGCCCCGACGGAGGAGGAGGCGGTGCGCGCGGCGAAGGCGGCGGCGACGGCTCTGGAGTTCCGTCTGCGGGTGCGCACCCCGGACATCGAGACGGTGTAACGGAGGCCGCGGGGCCACCAGCGCCGCGCGGCTCACGGCTCCGGTGTCCAGGGGCGCGCCCGGGAGTGCCGCAGAAGGAGCGTCGACCTGCGCTGTCGCAGGCCGGACGCCTCTTCTGCGGCTTCCTCGGCGGGCGAAATTCAGGGGAGCCGCCGACCGTGCGCTGCTACGGTCGGGCGCCATGAGCTGGCTTCCCGATGACTTCGTCCATCCCGTCCTGGTGCCGCTGCCGGACGGTGGCCATCACCTGCGGCCGATCCGGGAGGCGGACACCCCACTCGATTATCCGGCGGTGATGGGTTCGCGCGAGCGGCTGTGGAGCATCTACGGCCCGGCCTGGGGCTGGCCCGCGGCCACCATGACCTATGAGGCCGACCAGGCCGACCTGCTGCGCCACGAGCAGGAGATCTCCGCACACCAGTCCTTCAACTACGCGCTGTTCGACGCGGCTGAGACGGTTCTGCTCGGCTGCGTCTACATCGACCCGCCGGAGAAGGCAGGCGCCGACGCCGAGATCTCCTGGTGGGTGGTGGACGAGCTGGTGGGCAGCGACCTCGAGCAGGACCTCGACGCGCTGGTGCCGCGGTGGATAGCCGCCGATTGGCCGCTCGAGCAGCCGCGCTACATCGGCCGCGAGATCTCGTGGTCGGACTGGCTCGCCCTGCCGGAGCATCCTGACACGTGAGGGAAGGTCGCGGCACCGGCAGGGACTCACCAGGCCGGTGCCGCGGTCATGACCTCGTAGGTGTTCCGCGCACCTCCGACGCGGTCCCGGAGGGGAAGTGAGGAGCGGACCCGGCTCCTACCCGGGTGGCGGTACGCCGACAGCGGTGGCTCGGTGCGCGCCACACCGTCGGCGCCACGGGCCAGCGCCAGAGCCAGAGCCGGGGCCCGGGCCAGGGTGAGGGCCAGGACCCTTCGGCCTGGGGGCTCACTTACGAGAGGACGATGTTGCGGCCCGGTCCGCCCTTGAGGACGTCCTTCCCGGAACCACCGAGGATCAGGTCGTTGTCGCCCTCGCCCTCCAGTGTGTCGTTGCCGGGTCCGCCGAGGATGACGTCTCGGCCGTCCCCGCCCGTGGCGTGGTCGTCGCCCTGGCCGGCGTACACGACGTCGTCACCGCCGTACCCGTGAAGCATGTCGTTGCCCCGGCCGCCCCACATCTGCTGGTTGCCGTTGTCGCCCATCAGTTCGTCCATGCCGTCGCCGCCGTACAGGGCCGCGGCTCCCATGACCATGTCGTTCCCGGCGTCGCCCAGCACCGTACGCGCGGTGTGGGCGTGCAGTTCGTCGTCCCCGGGGCCTCCGCTGACGGTGCCCATCCCGGGGTCGAACGCGGAGATCGTGTCGTCGCCGTCACCGAGGAAGACGTCGATCTTGTCGGGCCGGGGGCCGTCGACGGGCAGTTCGCAGGTGACGGAGGTGTTGTCCCCTTCTCTGGAGTAGGCGCAGTGGTCGCCCGGATCGAGCGGGACCACGTCGGTGAAGCCGATCCGGCGGACCCCGTCAGCGGTGTACATGGAGAAGATCTGGAGGTCGTTGGCCTGCCCGTCAGCGGCGGTGAAGACGATCGACTGAGTGTCCCAGTCGGCGCCGACGCGCGCTTTCGCCTCCTCGGGGGCGGCGGCTGCCGGGCCGCCGGCCAACCCGGCGGCGAGCAGGGCCACGGCGACGGCGCGGACGGTAACTCGGTTTCGGTTCATGGGGGGGCCTCGTTTCGGGTGTGGTGACGGTGGATCGAGTTGCCGGACTTTCCTCACGGCCGTCCGCCCGGTCCCCCGGAAACACCCCGCACCTGCTGCTCCGCATGGGCGAATGAATGGTCGCCACTGTCGAATTCGCCTCACCACCAGTCGGAATGCCGACGCACTGCGGGGGCATTCCGACAGCCGCCCTGCATGCCGTTCCGCGGCGTGGTGACGGCCTCGGCGGTGTGGGCGGTGTGGGCGGTTTCGGACAACAGCATTGACCCGGCGTCGGCGGTCAACTCGGACCACCTGCGCGGGTCAGGAAGTTCCTGTGGTCGAACCCGGGTGAGTGAGGAGTGTTCGGGGTGGGGGTTTCGTCCTGGGCATGAGACATCGCGGAGTTGACGGGCGGCCGGGGAAGGCCGGGCAACACGGGTGAGCAAGACGGCGGGACACGCCCCGGTGGGCTGACGGGGCCGAGGCGTCTCCATGGCAGTTACGTGCCCACGTCGTACGACGAGCCGGTGGGGGGCCGGCCGGCGCGCGTCTGCCGTGCGATCGGGCGCGTTCCCACCAGGAGCGGCGGGAGCCCCGCCGGGGCGGGGTGACCGCATGGGTCCCCTGCCCCGACGGAGCTCGGTCGGCCGGGCGGCGGGTTACCGGCGCCCGACGGAGACCGGTGCCGTGTGCGGCGCTCTCCGGCTCAGCCGAAGTTCACGTCGCTGCACCACATGTAGGCCTGGTCGAGGTGCGAGGCCTGCCAGATCACGAACACGATGTGGTGTCCGCTGTAGCCGGAGGTGTTGACGTTGAACGTGATGTTCTGTGCCGGGGCGTAGCGACCGGTCTGCGTGATGTAGTCGAGGTTGCCCCAGCCCAGGGTCTGGGTCTTGGGGTTGAACCCCTGCTTGCTCACGTAGACCTTGAAGTAGTCCGCACCGTGGGACGCCTGGTCGTACAGCTGGACCGAGAAGTTGTTGCCGACGGTGGTCGTCTTCCAGGAACCGGGCTTGTTCAGGCTGGCGTTCCTGGAGAGGTTGTTGCTGCAGAGCGTTCCGTCGGGGGTCTTCGCCTGGAACTGGCCGCCGAGGCCGTCGCGAAGCGCGCTCATCCAGTTCCACATGGTGTCGGGGTTGGCCTGGAAGGCCTGGTAACACATGGGGTCTTCGGTCTGCATGGCAGGGCTCGTGTGGTTGCTACCCCACTTCTGCCAGCACTGGTACGCGCGGGTGGCGGGACCGACGATGGTGCCGTGAGCCTGGGCGGGGGCCGACCAGGCCAGCGCGCCGACAACCACGGCGAACAGCATGACGAAGGCCTGGAGAGGCCGGCGGAAAGCCGACCGGGTACGCCCGGCTAATCGACTCTTGTTACGCATGTGGGGGGAACTCCTTCCAGATGAAGCTACTATGGGAGCGCTCCCAGCGTTACGGCGTTTTAATGAAATGTCAATGAAGCAAACCGAGTTGGTTACAGATGCGAGCGTCGCGCAGGGAATCCGCAGTGATCCAGGGGGCCTGAATCCTTCCCCGAGCAGGAAGGCGCGACTGTGGCCTGACGCAGCGCTTCGGAATCTCTTCACCAAGGCTGATCTCGAGGAATGGTTCTGGCCGGCATCCGGGGCATGACCGGATCTCATACACGTATGCATGATCTACTTACTTGCCAACCGCAACTTCGCATGGCTGGTTCTGATACTCCGGTCCACGTCACCTGACGAGACCACTCGGCCCACGGATCCGGCCACCGGAGCGTGTCCCAGGCCGACATGCCGCCACCTCCCCTCGTTCGGACGGGTGTCGGTCATGCCATGCGGTCGAGCAGCGCCTGAGCCTCCTTGCTGCGGCGGTGGTCCGGGCCGAAGGCGGTCATACAGGCATGACGGCCGGCCTGGGCCAACCACCCAGCGGCGCGGACCGGCCGCTACCCGTCACCGGTCGCCGTCGTTGTCGCCGTCCCCGGCTCCCGTCAGTCCGGTTGCCGCTCGAGGAATTGCAGGTCCCGGACCTCCTCGGACCAGCGGTACACCAGCTCGCCCGGCGTTCCGTCGAGCGCGAGGGAGACGATCGCGCCGCGGACGGAGACCAGGATCCGGTCGTCCGTGATGCTCACCGAGCGCACGTCGGGTCGCCCGTGCACGTCGACGAGCCGACGGAGCAACGGCCTCAGCCGCTTGCGCCGCCAGCCGCGGCCGGGCCGATGGAGGTACAGGTGCCGGTCGGTCACGGCGCGGACCACGCGGTCCGCACCGACCCGCAGGGCCAGCACCTCGCGGCCGAGGCCCAGTTGGGCCGTGGACGCCTCTCCCCCGCGCAGGTCGATCACGTACAGCCGGTGGATGTCGTCCCAGGCGTAGAGGTCGACGATCTCGGTGGAACTGCTGTATACGAGAAGACCGTCCCGCAGGTGGAGGTCGCCGACCCGGGGGACGGCCCACTCCGGGCGGTGGCGGTACAGGCGCAGCGGGTCGCGCCAGTGCCGCCGTCCGCGGAACTCGCCCACGGGCACTTCCATGAGCTGCCGGTCGGCCGTCCGCAGCGCGAACAGGGCCGGTCTCGTCCCGGTGCCTGCCTGCGACCCCTCGCGTACCACTCCCGCCAGGAGCAGCGCCCCCGTCTCCCGGCCGACCGTGCCCCACAGTCGAACCGTCCCCGGCGTGGGCAGGTGCTGCCAGGAGGAGGCGCCGGGAGGCAGCAGGTACAGCTCGTCCCGGTCCACCAGCGTGGTTCCCCCTTCCGGCTCGGCCAAGGCCTCCTGGCAGCGGGCGACCGCCACCACCGTGCCGTCGTCGGTCACCCCCAGGTGGTCCGCGTCCCACTGCCCCCTGGCTTCCGGCAGGCTCGGCAGCGGACGCGGCGGTTCCCCGTCCGCGCCGGCCAGGGGCCGCCAGACCGAGGCGTCCTCATGGGCCTCCACCGCGAGCCCCCACCGCATGGGCCAAGTCCGTCGGCCCCCAGGCCCCTTCGACGGCAGGCACAGCTCACCGTCGCGCAGCTCCCGGCGGAGGATCCGCTCCTCGGCGTCCTGCACGACGACTCGGAGCGCCGGCCCGTCGTCCGCCGTACCCGCCGTACCCGCCGTATCCGCCGTATCCGCCGTACCCGCCGTACCCGCCGTATCCGCCGTATCCGCCGTGTCCGCCGTATCCGCCGTGTCCGCCGTATCCGCCGCGCCCGCCTGTCCACCCGCCACGCGCATGGTCCTCTCGACCCTGTCCGCTGTCGCTGTGATCTTCGAGCGACCATGGCCCGCAGTCAACTCCCGCCTTTCGTGCGGTCCGCGGGAGGGTGCGGTGCCAAGTAGGCGAACGCGGCACACCAAGGGCGGGCGGACGTGTCACGGGGCCGCCCACGATCCCTCCTCGCCCGGGGCGGGCCGCCCTCACGTATCCGTACGTTCCGCCTGGAGCCGGCGCTGCTCCCGGTCGTCCGCCGCCGTGACACCCCGGTGGACGTCGGCGAACGCGCGGAGCTGCCCCAGGAGTTCGTCGCGCGCCAGGAGCCCCTGACGGCCGGGCCGGGACAGCGCTTCGCGCAGCGCGCCCCGGAGGGTGTCGAGGACCTCCTGCCAGGGACTCGTGACGGGGCGCGCCTGCTCCACGTGGTCCCCGAAACCGTCGAGAGCCCGCATCGGTTCCTCACCGATCCGCGCACGGTGCGGGTGCCACCGCAGCGCGCCGAGGGCGGGCCGGAGAACCGCCTCGGGAAGGGTCACCCTCACCGTCCCGGTCGCGTCGAGGTGGTCCCTGAGCGAGGCAAGACGCTCCCGGTCCCTCCCGCCGGCGTCGTCGGCGGCCGCCCGGAGGAGCGTGTCCAGGGCGTGCCGCACCCGGACGAGATCCTCGGGAGGCATGGACACCGCGACAGATTCGGCGTCCTGACGGCCGGCCCCGGCGCGGGTCGGCCGCCACGGCCCCCGGTCGAAGCCCACGACGTCGAACTCCACGCCCGCCTCCGGAACGGCGTCCGTGTCCGGTCCCCTGCGCTCGCACTCACGCTCGGCGAGGCAGCGGTCGACGTCGGCCCAGGCAGGCGGAGGCAGCGGCGGCCCCGAGGGGTCGCTCGGCCGCCGCGCGCCCTCGGGCAGGACGGGGATCCGCATCTTCCGGTGGCCCTCCCCCTCCCCCATCGTGACGTCGACGGTCCAGGGCCTTCCCGGGTCGAGCCGGGCCCTGCCTCGACGCCTCGAGGCCAAAGTCATCCGTGCGCCTCCCGCCGGTCTTCAGGACAGGTCGCTCCGGACCCGGTGCAGGTAACTGAACTGGTGCTCGTCGCGGGCCCGTAGCAGCGGGCGGATCTCCCGCGTGGCCACGTTCAGGGCGTACCCGCCGACCGTCCCGAGGAGCCAGCCCAGGTCCGGCACCAGCAGGGCACCCGCCGCCGCGGCCGCGACGGCGATCGACACGGTGACCGAGCGGTGCACCCACGCCACGCGGCTGCCACGGCAGGCGGCCTCGTAGTCGGAGACCGCCCGGGTCAGCTCCGCGCGCACCTGGGCGAAGACGTCCGCGGGATGCTCGTAGTCGCGGCGCAGGTCGCCGAGCAGGCGGTGCAGGGCCCGCATCAGCCGGTCGCGTTCGTCGGCGTGCCTCTCACGGAAGGTGAGCACGTCGGAGGTGGGGGTTCCCGGCGCGGGCACGGGAAGCAGCCGGCCGAGCTCCGCCTCCCATGCGAGGGAGGTGCGGGCCGAGGCCGGGCGCAGACTGTTGCGGAACGCGTCCTCGCTGTCCGTGTACGGAAACAGGGCGACGTCGGGGTTGTGGGCCAGTTCGCGCGCCAGCACGCCAATGATCAGCGACTGCACCTCTTCCGGGACCAGCAGGCCCCACATGACGTCCGCGCCGCCCTGTCTCGCCAGTCCCAGCTCCAGCAGCAGGCGCTCGAGCCAGTGGCTCAGCTTGGAGGTGTGGATGACGGCTTCGCGCTGCCCGGGCTGCGGTCGCACCGGCCCTTCCGCGATACGCCGTAACTCCCGGTCCAGCAGCGAGGAGGTCTGCGTGCCGGGCCGGACGCCGTACGATCTGCCGGGATCGGACAGCATGTCCAGCGTCGTGTCCGTGAAGGCCAGCGGCCGGTACAGGCCGCGGTCCTCCAGCTGCCTCAACTCCCGGCCGGCCACGGCGCCGTAGACGCGCGGGTCCCTCGGCACGACCGAGGCCAGGCCGTCCCAGTAGAGCAGCGCCTGATGCACGATCTCCGTGGGCGGATTCACGGTCGGGTAGTACAGCAGCAGACCCATCGCCCCCCCTTGTCGCCCCCCTTGTCATCGCTCCCGGGACGTCGCTCCCGGGACAACGAAGACAACACCGTGCCGACAGTATGGCTGAGGCGCCGCTGCCCCGTGTTCCCAAAAAGGGTGCCCGCCGCCACAGGGCGAGGGCCGCGACGGCGAGTCCGGCCACCCGGGTGTCGAGAACCAGGCGCTGGTCGGAGACGAAGGTCTGCGTGGCGATGAGCCCCGCGAGCAACGCGACCGGCACCGCGCCGGTGACGCGCGCCACCGACGGCCGGCCGAGCACCCGACCGGCACCAGCAGGCCGGCCAGCTTCAGCACGTAGCAGGCCGCCGCCGCGAGCAGGATCCACGACCAGCTCATGCCGCGTCCCTCCGCCCCGTGGTGTTCGCCCTCCGCCTGCCGCCCCCGGCCTCCGCGGGCGGCAGCAGCGCGACGCCCAGCGCGGTGAGACCGGCGGCGAGAGCACCGGCAGACCCGAACCGGCGAAGGGGGCCACGGCCGCGGCCACCCCCACCGCCGTCGCGTAGACCAGCCGCCCGTCCCGCTCCCGCAGCCGGGGGGCCACCAGCGCCAGGAACGCGGCCGAGGAAGCCGTGTCGAACCCGAGGGCTTTCCGGGTCCGCGAGCAGGGAGCCGGACAGGGCCCCGGCCAGCGTGGCCAGGTTCCAGAACAGGAACACCACGGAGCCGGTGACCCAGTAGGCCACGCGGCGCTCCCGAGGCGTCCCGCGGGCGATCGCCATCGCCGCGCTCTCGTCGCTCAGCAGGTGCGCCGCCGGCACCAGAGCCGCCCCCCGCAGACCGAGAACCGGCCGCAGGCTCACTCCGTAACGGCGGCTCGGTCCCGGCCGCGCGGTGCCGCTCCCTGTCAGGAACGCTTCGGCGAGGTGGCGGACCTCGGCATCGGCCAGGACGCCGTCCTCCAGGGCCGCCCCGGCTACCGGCTGAACCCCCGGAGCGTCCACCGCTTCACGCACTGCCCGACCGACGCGCCGCGCGAAGGGGCGTGAAGAACGCGGAGGCACTGCTCTCCCGCCGCGAGGTCGCGCCGCCGGCCAGGTCCCCCACGCGGGGGTCCAACCCCGCGCGCGGGACGGCAGGTCGCGGGCTCAGCCCAGCGCTGTCGGGCGCCTCGGAGGCGGCACGGCGCGCAGCAGCTCCCACAGCGGACGCGATCCCGACGCCCAGGCGGCCAGCGTCCGACGGTCCACGACATGCAGTTTCTGTTGCTTCGCGAACGCCACCGCAGGCCCGCTCACCCGGCCGTTCGTCACGATCACCGCGACGTCCGCACCATGGACCTGCCGGGCGGTGCCGTTGAGCACCTGCAGATCCGGCGTACCCACGGCGGAACCCTGGGCCCCTTGACGGCGGTGCTTGCACTGGATCACCCAGCGTCGACCGAAGGGGTCCGTGGCTTTCACGTCCGCCCCCAGGTCGCCGCGGCCGCCGACCCGCTGGGCGTCCCGGCAGCCGTCCCGGTGCATCAGGTCCCGGATCGCGTCCTCGAACCGCGAGTGGTGCAGTGCGTCGAGCTGGGCCAGGCCGTAGCGCAGAGCTTGTGCGCGCGCGGCCTCCCACCGGATCCGCTGCTGCCGGCTGTGCAGCCGTGCGACGCCCACCAGGACCGCGAGAGCCAGGGCGACCAGGAGCACCCACCAGTGCGCCAGCACCCAGTTCACCGCCGTCACGATCAGGACCACGGCGACAACTGCCGCCCCGGCCAGACCGAGCAGCTGTGCCTCCTGTTGCTGCCGCCGCCTGCTGGGACGCCGTCGGCGCCGCGGGCTCACTGGTCCGCCTCCGGCCAGGAGAACGGCCCCACCGCTGTGACTGCCACCTCGGCAGAAATCACCGTTTCCCGTCGAGCCCTTGGAGCCCTTGGGGCCCTTGGAGCCCAGCGTGGGTGTCCGCGGACCTGTCTCCCGTCAGAGCGCACATACGACCGTACCCAAGGCATCCGGGCCTCCCCCTCGCGACAGCCTTCCCCTCGAGGACCCATCCTGACAGGCGCCACTGACAATGGGTCAGGGAAAGCTGACAGAAGGTGACCAAGAAGGGTGAGCAGGTCTTGGAACGACCCAGGCGCAGCTGTGGTCGGCCGGTGCGCGCCTGCGTGCTCCGGCCGGCCACGTCGGCCGCAGGGTGGGTGGTCAGCGGGTGATGAACGGCTCGGTCAGGTGCGGGGTCGCGAGGTGGAGAGTGTCCGCAGCGTGGCTCCGGAGCACCTGTTCCCTCGATGCCCTTGCCTGCCCGGGGTCCATCTCGTGCGCGTAGGCGAGCTCGGGATGGAGCACCTGGATCGCGTGCACGAGCAGGTCACCGGTGACGGCGACCAGTTCGCGCCCGGACGCCACGAGGACGCTCTGGTGTCCGGGGGTGTGACCGGGCGTGGCGAACACGCGCTCGCCGCCGGGCAGCGAGGTGTCGCCGTCCAGCAGCCGCAGATGACCGCCCCTTCGGAGCGGGTCGATCACGGTGGACCGCAGCTGCGGGTTGATCTCCTCGAGCGCATCGAGTTCCGCCCGCTGCAACAGATACGCGGCGTTGGGGAAGAACGGTCGCGCCTGCTCGCCGCCGATGACGGCCCAGCCCACGTGGTCGGTGTGGAGGTGCGTGAGTACCACGGTGTCCACTTCGGACGGTTCGATACCCGCGGCGGCCAACGAGGCAGGGAGCACCCCCGGCACGGGCGCCCATGAGGCAGCCGGGCTGTCCACCGGACCGATCCCGGCATCAACCAGTGTCACGCCCCGCTCGCCGCGGATCGCGAACGCGCGGAACTGGAGCCGCCAGCGCCCCTCGGCGTCGAGCGCGCCGGGATCGAGCCGGTCGGCCGCCGCCCACTGCTCGGTGGTGGCGTCGGGGAACGCCTCCGACCTGGGGGAGAAGAAGGGGCCCACGCCGTCGGCGAGCGCGATGACGGTGTAGGGACCGACCTGAAGGGAAGGGGGCATCCCCCAGATGGTGCCACCACACGGCGGCCCACGACCAGGGCGATCGCCCCGGAGTCCGCTGCGGGCCGTAGGGGCCTCGTGGAACCTCGCGGGCCTCGACCCCGTCCACGGCACCAGGCGTCGGCCGCCGCCCCCTTCGGAAGGCCGCACGGGGTGGTTGAGCGTACCGAGGAGGGGATCAACACCTGAAAACCCGCCAAATCGCCCTGCGGGGCGCGATACTGGTTCCTCCGACGACAAGTAGCAGGGAGACGCATCGGTGGATTCCGTACGGAGGACAGGTCGTTCGGAGTACAGGGGCAAGGATCGCGGCGGGCGGCATGCGGTCGTGGTGGGCGGGAGTCTCGCGGGACTGCTCGCCGCCCACGTCCTCGCCGGGCACGCCGACCGGGTGACCATCGTCGAACGGGACCGGTTCCCGGCCGGTACCGGGCCGCGGCCCGGGGTGCCGCAGGCCCGGCATCCGCATGTCCTGCTGGAGGGCGGGCAGCTGGCCCTGGAGTCACTGCTTCCCGGTTTCGTCGCCGAGCTGCGGGCGGCGGGTGCGCCGCGCGTGGGCATGCCGTCGGACCTGGTGCAGCAGCAGGACGGGCGCTGGTTCAGGAGGCTTGCCGCGACGACCCACATCTACACCGGTTCCCGTGCGCAACTGGAGGAGCTGGTGCGGCGGCGCGTCCTCGCCAACCCGTTGATCGGCGTGGCGGAGACTGCCGAGGTCGTCGGTCTTCGCGGTGACGCCCGGCGGGTGCGCGGCGTCCTGGTCCGGGAGCGATCCGGTGACGCCCGGGGAACGCAACAGGTCCTCGAGGCCGACCTGGTCGTCGACGCCTCCGGCGCGGGGACGAAGGCTCCGCAATGGTTGACGGCCGTCGGAGCCGAGGCCGCGCGCGAGGAGACGATCGAGACGGGTCTGGCGTACTCCTCCCGCGTCTACCGCGGCCCCACCGGTGTCCTGGACGGCGACACCCGCGGTTACTACGTCTACCCCAGTCCCGCCCAGGTCTACGCCGGCGGTGCGCTGCCCCTGGAGGACGGCACCCACATGGTCGTCGTCTCGGGGCTCCGCGGCGACGAACCGCCCACCAAGGGCGACGAGTTCGTGACGTACGTCAGGAAGAGGCTGCCGCATCCGCTCCTGCACCGGTGGTTGGACGAGGCCGAACCCCTGACTCCCGCGTTCGCGTTCCGGCGGACGGCGAACGTCCGCCGCCGCTACGACCTTCCCGGCCGCCGTCCCGCCGGATTCCTCGCCATCGGCGACGCCCTGTGCACGTTCAACCCGATCTACGGCCAGGGCATGGCCGTCGCCGCGATGAGCGCGGTCGTCCTGCGCGACGCGCTGGCCGACGCACGTCGGCCCCCCACGACGCGACGCGTGCAGAAGGCGCTCCTCGCGGCGTCCCGGCAGGCATGGGACATCTCGGCCGGCTCCGACCGATCGATGCCGGGCGCGGTGGGCAACGCCCTGGCCACCGGGCCGGCGGGCCGCGTCGCGGACCGGTATCTGCAGCGCGTCCTCGAACGCTACCCCGGTGACCCCGTGGTGGGGCCTGCCTTCCGCTCCGTGCTGGGCCTGTGCGCACCGGTCACCAGCCTGTTCGCCCCGTCCGTGGCCCGAGCCGTGCTCTTCGGGCCGCCCGCGCCGACACCCGTCGAGCCGCCGACGGCACCGGAGGCCCCCGGGAGGTGAGCGCTCCGCGGGTCCTCCGTGGTCAGCCGGCCTCGGTGACCTTGCCGTCGGCGACCTCGACCCGGCGTGTGGTGCGTACCGCCTCCAGCATCCGCCGGTCGTGGGTCACCAGGAGCAGCGTCCCCGTGTACGCCTCCAGCGCCGACTCCAGCTGCTCGATGGCCGGCAGGTCGAGGTGGTTGGTCGGCTCGTCCAGGACCAGCAGGTTGACCCCCTTGCCCTGGAGCAGGGCGAGACCCGCGCGGGTGCGCTCGCCGGGCGAGAGCGTGGTCGCGGGCCTCAGCACGTGGGCGGCGCGCAGGCCGAACTTGGCGAGGAGCGTGCGCACCTCGGCGGGCTCGGTCTCGGGGACGGCGGCGCAGAAGGCGTCCAGCAGGCTCTCCGTGCCGTGGAAGAGCTTGCGCGCCTGGTCCACCTCGCCCACCACGACGCCCGATCCGAGGGAGGCGTGGCCCGAGTCCAGCGGCAGCCTGCCGAGCAGGGCGGCGAGGAGCGTGGACTTGCCCGCGCCGTTGGCGCCGGTGATGGCGACCCGGTCGGCCCAGTCGATCTGCAGGGTGGCCGGTCCGAACGAGAACTCACCCCGGGCGACGGCGGCGTCGCGAAGGGTGGCCACCACGGAGCCGGAGCGCGGCGCGGAGGCGATCTCCATCCGCAGCTCCCACTCCTTGCGGGGCTCCTCGACGACGTCGAGCCGCTCGATCATGCGCTGGGTCTGCTTGGCCTTGGCCGCCTGCTTCTCGCTGGCCTCGCTGCGGAACTTGCGGCCGATCTTGTCGTTGTCGGTGGCCTTGCGACGGGCGTTCTTGACGCCCTTGTCCATCCATCCCCGCTGCATCTGGGCACGGCCTTCGAGCGCGGAGCGCTTGTCGGCGTACTCCTCGTACTCCTCGCGGGCGTGCGTGCGGGCGCGTTCGCGCTCCTCCAGGTAGGAGGCGTACCCACCGCCGTAGAGGTTGATCTGCTGCTGAACGAGGTCCAGTTCCAGGACCTTGGTGACCGTACGCATCAGGAACTCGCGGTCGTGGCTGACCACCACGGTGCCGGCCCGCAGCTCGGAGACGAAGCGCTCCAGGCGTTCCAGCCCGTCGAGGTCGAGGTCGTTGGTGGGCTCGTCGAGGAGGAAGACGTCGTAGCGAGAGAGGAGCAGCGAGGCCAGTCCGGCGCGTGCGGCCTGCCCGCCGGAGAGGGCGGTCATCGGCAGGTCGAGGCCGACGCTCAGGCCGAGGTCGGCCGCGACCTCGTCGGCCCGCTCGTCCAGGTCGGCGCCGCCGAGCGCGAGCCAGCGCTCCAGGGCCTCCGAGTAGGCGTCGTCGGCACCGGGTGCTCCGTCGACCAGCGCCTGGGTCGCGGCATCCATCGCCGTCTGGGCGTCGGCGACCCCCGTGCGGCGGGCGAGGAACTCCCGTACGGACTCCCCCGCGCGGCGCTCGGGTTCCTGCGGGAGGTGGCCGACGGTGGCGGTGGGCGGGGAGAGCCGGAGCTCGCCCTCCTCGGGCCGGTCGAGTCCGGCGAGCAGGCGGAGCAGCGAGGACTTACCGGCGCCGTTGGCTCCCACGAGACCGATCACGTCTCCGGGCGCGACGACGAGGTCGAGTCCGGTGAAGAGGGTGCGGTCACCGTGTCCGGCGGCGAGTTCCTTGGCGACGAGGGTGGCAGTCATCAGGGTGCCGATCCTAACGTCCGGGAGCGTGGCCCTCGGTCACCCCGGTGGTCACCCCGGAGGTCACCCCGGTGGGTGAACGCCACCCACCCTGACGCCCGCGGGACCGAGCCGGTCGGTGCCGTCGAGCGGATGCCGTCGGCGCCGGCGGAGGCGGCTTCCACGACGCGCGGCGGAGCCCCTACGGAGAGCGTTGCTCCGGCAACTCCACGCGACGAAGGAGCCTCGCACTTGTGAGGACAAGCATGGGGCGCGCGTCACGTACGAAGGAGGCTCGAAGCCACAAGCGGACGACAGATCTACCTGAGCTGTGGCGATGCACCTGCGCAGGGATTCGATGACAGGCAGCTACGGTCCGGCATAGTAGATCACACCTTTGCTTTGCGATTTCCCCGTCGCTAAGAATTGCCCTCGTCGCTCAGCAAGCCGCGTCATCCGACCGCGGCCCCCGTGCCAATGAGGGCACCCCCTGGTCCGCAGCGAGCGGACACCGACCGAGGAGCGACTCCCGCGCCAAGTCGAAGAGGTGCCCCATGCGTAACTTCACCTTCACCGCCCCCTCCGTGGCCAAGATGCAGAAGATGGGCGTCGCCGGCGGTTTCGCCGCGCTCGCCGCGGCCACCACGTTCGGTCTCGCCGCGACCGCGGACCAGCAGCCGGCTCAGGCCGCCGCCCAGCCCGCGCCCGTCGCCGCCACCACGACCCTGTCCGGCGTCACGGACAAGGCCGCCGGTGAGCGCACCGCCGACACCGTGAGCCGCTCCGCCGAGCGGATCGAGGTCCAGCAGATGGCCTACAAGAATCCGGTGTCGTCCGAGAAGGCGGAGCAGCCCGAGAAGAGCGAGAAGAAGACCGAGAAGAAGGTCTACCCGAACAACCTCGACGGCTGGATCCGCGAGTCGCTCGACATCATGCAGGAGAAGGGCATCCCGGGCACCTACCACGGGCTGCACAAGAACATCATCCGTGAGTCCTCGGGCAACCCGAAGGCCATCAACGACTGGGACATCAACGCCATCAACGGCATCCCGTCCAAGGGACTGCTCCAGGTGATCCCGCCGACCTTCGAGGCCTACCACGTCGAAGGCACCCCCGACGACATCTGGAACCCGGTCTCCAACATCACCGCCGCCGCGAACTACGCGGCCGACAAGTACGGCTCCATCGACAACGTCAACAGCGCGTACTGAGCGGACACCACCTCTGACGAAGAGGCACCACGCGGGACCGAAGGGCGGCGCCCCCCACCAGGGGCGCCGCCCTTCGGCACGTCCAGCGGGGTCGCCCTGACGCACGGGTCGCCGACGACGACGGGGCCGGCCGCGTCAGCCGAGATCCAGCCGCTCCGCGAACCGCTCGTGCGCGTGCCGGCTGGCGCGGGTCTCCGGATGGTCCGGGCCCAGCACCCAGGCACGGTCGACCACCAACGCGGCGAGCAGCCGGACCGCCTCCTCCACCTCCCCCGCGTCGCCCGCACTCGTGGCATGCAGGTGGCGGCTGACGAACGTGTCCGGGTGGTCGACGCCGAGCACGCGGGTGCGGTCCTCGACCACGCCCGCGTGGAGGTCCCTGGCGGTGAGTGTCCGGCCGGTCTGCCCCACCCGGCGAGCGTGCTCGCTGCGGCTGATCAGCGTGTGCGGGTGGTCCGCGCCGAGGACCCGCACCCGGTCCTGGACGACGAACGTGAACAGCAGGGCCGCGGCGTCCTCGTCACCGGCCTCACCGACGTGGAAGGCGTGCTCGTGACGGCTCAGCAGCGTGTCCGGGTGGTCAGGGCCCAGGACCCGCACCCGGTCCTCCACCACGGAGACGAACAGCCGCACCGCCTCGTCCGGGGCGTGCGACCGGCCCACGTACAGCGCGTGGAGGTGACGGCTCAGCAGCGTGTCCGGGTGGTCGGGGCCCAGAACCCGGGCACGGTCGGCGGCGACGGCCGCGTGGAGGTCCGCGGCCTCCCGGGTACGGCCCGCGTCGTCGAGCGAGTCGGCGTGGTTGTGGCGGCTGAGCAGCGTGTGGGAATGGTCCGGTCCCAGGACCCGGGCCCGGTCCCGCACGATCCCGTCGTACAGGAGCACCGCACCCTCGCAGTCCCCCGTCGCCGATAGGTAGAACGCCTGGTTGTGGCGGCTCGTCAACGTCTCGGGATGGTCCGGCCCGAGCACGCGGGCGCGGTCCTCGACCACCGAGGCGTACAGCCGCACCGCCTCCTGGGAATCACCGGCGTCCCCGACGTGCGAGGCGTGGTGGTGCCGGCTCGTCAGCGTTTCCGGGTGCTCCGCGCCGAGTACCCGGCCACGGCCGGCCACCACCGCGGCGCCGACCCGTGCCGCCTCCGCCGCGCGGTCGGTCAGCCCCAGGAAGTACGCGTGCTCGGCATGACTGAGCAGCGCGTCGGGATGGTCGGGACCGAGGGCACGGTCCCGGTCGGCGGCGACGGCCGCGTGCAGCCGCGCGGCCAGTTCGTGCTCACCCGTCTCTCCCGCGCAGTACGCGTGGAGGTGACGGCTCAGCAGCGTGTCCGGATGGTCCGGGCCCAGAACCCGCGCACGGTCGGCCGCCACCGCCGCGTGAAGAGCCGCCGCCTGCGCCGTGCCGCCCGCGTCGTCCAGACAGTCGGCGTGCCGGTGCCGGGCGAGCAGCGTGTCCGGGTGGTCGAGCCCGAGGACCCGGCGGCTGTCCTCGGCGATCTCCGCGAACAGCTTCACCGCCCCGGCGTGATCACCGGACTCGGCCACCGCCTCTGCCCGTGCGTGGCGCGCCGCCGAGTCGTCCACCGCCCCACCCCCGTGGCATCCGGCCCGGGCGCCGCCGCGGGAGTCGTGTCGTCCACTTGATCGAATCCTACGAGGGGCGCTTGCGGCCTGCGGAGCTCGTGACGTCATCACCGCGGGCCGGGACGTGGAGCCCGGCCGCCGACGGTGCTCCCGCCCCCGCGGGTCTACCGGGTCGCCGGGTAGAAGTGGGTGAGGGATTCCGCCACGCAGGCCGGCTTCGCCGAGCCGTCGAGTTCGAAGGTGAAGGCGCGCGTCATCTGGACGCCGCCCCGCTTCACCGGCTGCACGTCCGTCACCGCGGCGTGCAGCCGGACGCGGCTGCCGACGGGCACGGGGGCGGGGAAACGGACCTTGTTGACGCCGTAGTTGAGGGCCATGCCGACGCCGGAGACCTGGAGCAGTTCGGCGAAGAGCGGAATGCCCCAGCTCAGCACCATGTAGCCGTGCGCGATCGTCCTGCCGTACGGGCCGTCCGCCGCGCGCTCGGCGTCCGTGTGGATCCACTGGTGGTCGCCGGACACGTCCGCGAAGCCGGAGATCAGCTCCTGGGTCACCTCCTTCCACGCGGAGTGCCCGAGGTCCTTGCCCGACAGCCGCATGATCTCGGGGATGCCGTGGACGGTCAGTGCCATGGTGTGCGTACCTCCTGGTGCGGGCCCGCCCCCTCCCGGGCGGAAGGGGGCGGGGCGGAACATGGTCGAAGCGGTGGACGGACGGCTCGCGGCCGGCGGCGGGCGCCTGCGCCGTCAGGCCGGGACGGTGGCCGGGGCCGCGGCCTCGGCGGGACGGTCCGCGGCGCGCTCGTCGTAGTTCGGGCGCTTGAGCAGCAGGAGCATGCAGCCGAGGGTCAGGGCCACCTGGAAGACGGCGTAGGCGATGACCGCGACGATCGACTGGGTCTGGTTCAGCAGGAACTGGCCGATGATCGGAGTGGTGCCGCCGAGGAGCGTGCCGCAGAGCTGGTAGCAGAGCGAGATGCCGGTGTAGCGCACGCTCGCCGGGAAGCGGCTGGCGAGCATGCCGGCCAGTGCGGCGTAGTAGAGGCAGTGCGGGATGGTGGCGACGGCCATGCCCAGCATCGCCAGCCCGTAGTTCTCGGTGCCGATCAGCAGGAACATCAGCGGCATCAGGACGAACTCGGGCAGCAGCATGAACGTCACCGCGCGGGACCAGCTCCGCATCTTCGTCGCGATGACGGCGCCGAACGGCTGGACGAAGATCTGGACGATGTTGGCGACCAGAATGATCGTCAGGAAGGAACTGCGGTCGAAGTCCAGGCTGGAGGTCGCCCAGGACAGGGCGAAGGTGGACTTGAAGTACGTCGCCGACAGACCGATCGTGCAGGCGCCGATGCCGAGCACGATCAGCATCGGCTGGGTGCGGATCACCTCGGCCACCGGAAGCTTGGCGACCTTGCTCTTCTCGATCAGGTTCGCCATCGCCGGCGACTCCTCGACCTTCAGCCGCACGAACAGGCCGACCACCACGAGCAGCGCCGAGGCGAGGAACGGCACCCGCCAGCCCCAGGAGACGAACGCGTCGTCCGGCAGCTGGCTGATCGCCAGGAAGGCGAGCGTGCTGAGCGTGTTGCCCACCGGCGAGCCCTGCTGGGCGAACGCGCCGTACAGCACCGACTTGCCCTTGGGCGCGTGCTCCGAGGCGATCAGGACCGAGCCGCCCCACTCGCCGCCCAGGCCGATGCCCTGCACCATGCGGATGCAGACCAGCAGGATCGGCGCGGCGATGCCGATCGAGGCGTAGCCGGGCAGCAGGCCGATCAAGGTGGTGGAGACGCCCATCATCAGCAGCGTGATGACCAGGGTCTTCTTCCGGCCGAGCCGGTCACCGATGTGGCCGAAGATGATGCCGCCGAGCGGACGGGCGAGGAAGCCGACCCAGAACGTCGCGAAGGCCACCAGGGTGCCCAGCGCCCCGTCCAGCTCCGGGAAGAACACCTTGTCGAAGACGAGCGCGGAGGCCGTGCCGTAGATGTAGAAGTCGAACCACTCGATGGTGGAGCCGATGAAGGCCCCTATACCGGCGCGCTGGGCGGTCTTGTTCCGCCCCGTCGTGGCAGCCGCGCTCATTGTTGCTCCCAGAGGTGTCGGTGAGTCGAAGTGCAGGGGACGGGCTCAGGCGGCGACGCGCTCGAAGACGGCGGCGAGGCCCTGTCCGCCGCCGATGCACATGGTTTCCAGCCCGTAGCGGGCCTGGCGCCGGTGCATCTCGCGCGCGAGGGTCGCCAGGATGCGCGCCCCGGTGGCGCCGACCGGGTGGCCCAGCGAGATCCCGGAGCCGTTGACGTTGATCCGCTCGTGGTCGGCGTCGGTGAGGTCCAGCGCCCGGGTGCAGGCCAGCACCTGCGCCGCGAACGCCTCGTTGAGCTCGATCAGGTCCATGTCGGCCAGGGTGAGGCCGGCCCGGCCCAGGGCCGCGCGGGTCGCCGGCACGGGACCGATGCCCATGGTCTCGGCCGGAACGCCGGCGCGGGCGAAGGACACCAGCCGCAGCAGGGGGGTGAGGCCCAGGCGCTCCGCCGTGGCGCGGGTGGTCACCAGGCAGGCGGCGGCCGCGTCGTTCTGGCCGCTGGCGTTCCCCGCGGTGACCGTCGCCTCCGCGTCCTTCCGCGCCATCACCGGCCGCAGGGCTGCCAGTTGGTCCGCCGACGTGTCGGGACGCGGATGCTCGTCCGCGTCGACGACCGTCTCGCCTTTGCGGGTGCGCACGGTCACCGGGACGATCTCGTCCCGGAACCTGCCCTCGGCCACGGCCCGGCCGGCGCGCTGCTGCGACCGCAGCGCCAGGGCGTCCTGGTCCTCACGGCTGATGGCGAACTCGCGGCGCAGGTTCTCCGCGGTCTCGATCATCCCGCCCGGCACCGGGTGGTGGACGCCGCCCGCGGTGGCCCTGCCGCGGGCCAGGGAGTCGTGGAGCTCCAGACTCGGCGTCCGGATGCCCCAGCGGCCCTCGTGCGTGTAGAACGGCGCGGCGCTCATGACCTCCACGCCGCCGGCCACCACCACGTCGCTGAAACCGCACCTGATCTGCATCGCGGCGTCGAGGACGGCCTGCAGGCCGGAGCCGCAGCGCCGGTCGACCTGCACGCCGGTGACGGTGTCCGGCAGGCCGGCGTCCAGGGCGGCGACCCGCCCGATCGCGGGCGCCTCGGAGGTCGGATAGGCGTGGCCCAGGATCACCTCGTCGATCCGCTCCGGGTCCACGCCGCTGCGGGCGACGACCTCGGACACGACGAGCGCGGCCAGGGCCGCCGGCCGCTGGGACGCGAGCGCGCCGCCGAAACGGCCGATCGGGGTGCGCAGCGGTTCGCAGACGACCACGTCTGCGGAGTGATCGGACATCGTCGTCCCTTCACGGGTGGAAAGCGGTCCCGCCGACCTTGGCATCCCCCACCATGAAGGTCCAATATCTAATTCGTCCTCCATTGAGACGTCATCGCTCTTGGTGGGGCGAAGGGAGGCTCGGCGTCGGCAGCGCCTTCTCGGCCGCCGCCAGCACCGAGCGCAGGGCCGCGGACGGGTTGTCGGTGCGCCAGGCGAGCGCCGCCTCCAGGCGGACGGGCGGCCCCGCGAGCGGGCGGTAGACCAGGCCGGTCTGCTGGATGTGCTGGCAGGAGGTGAGGGTGAGCGTCACGCCCACGCCGGCCGCGACCAGCGCCAGGATGGTGTGGGAGTCGGGCGCCTCCTGCACCACGCGTGGAAGGAAGTCCGCGGTCTCGCAGGACGCCACCATGGCGTCCCGCAGCGAGGAGCCGGCGTTGGCGGGGAAGCTGACGAAGGGCTCCTCGGCCAGCGCGGCGAGCGGGATCTCCTCGCGCTGCGCCAGCCGGTGGTCGGAGGGCAGCGCGCAGACCAGGGTCTCCTCCGCGATCACCCGGGTCGACACACCGGGCACGTTCACCGGCAGACGGACGAAGCCCAGGTCGAGCGAGCCCTCGGCGACCCGGGCGAGCGCCACGTTGGCGTAGGTCTGGCCCGCCATGACCAGCTCGATGCCCGGATGCGCGGCCCGCACCGCACGCGTCAGCAGCGGCAGCGTCTCGTGGCTCGACGCGCCCGCGAAGCCCACCGTGACCCGTCCGAACTCACCCCGGCCGGCCGCCTTGGCCGCCCGCACGGCGCTGTCCAGGTCGTCGAGGACCGTGCGGGCCGGGACCAGGAAGGACTGACCCGCACTGGTCAGCCGCACCGAACGGGTGTTGCGCTCGAAGAGCTGGACGCCCAGTTCCTTCTCCAGTTGCCGGATCTGCTGGCTCAGCGGCGGCTGGGCCATCTGCAGCCGCTTGGCGGCCCGGCCGAAGTGGAGTTCCTCGGCCACGGCGAGGAAGGCGGTCAGGTGGCGCAGTTCCATGGGCGGCTTCCCGGTCCTGGTCGGGGCCGCCCGGCGGACGAACCCGCGCGATTGATAATCCTGAGGTATCGGTGCGACCTTAATTCGGTATTGGACACTAATCAATAGGTGCTGGCACGGTGTGGAGACCTTGATTTCCATGACGCCGAGGGAGCACCACCATGGGACCGGACGACCCGGCAGTCCCCGTCACGGCACCCGCGCCCGCGCCCGCCGCGCGACCGGTCGCGGACAAGACGATGACGATGCGGGACGCGATCGCCGCCTTCGTCCACGACGGCGACACCGTCGCGATCGAGGGCTTCACGCACCTCATCCCGACCGCCGCCGGGCACGAGATCATCCGGCAGGGCCGCAGGAACCTCACCGTCGTCCGCATGACCGCCGACATCGTGGTGGACCAGATGCTGGCGGGCGGCTGCGTCGCGAGGCTGGTGTCCTCGTTCGTGGGCAACTCCTCGGCCGGTTCGCTGGGCGAGCTGCGCCGCCGCATCGAGCACGCGCTGCCCGAACCGCTGGAGTTCGAGGAGTACAGCCACTACGGCATGGTCTGCCGCTACCTGGCGGGCGCCCAGCGACTGCCCTTCTACCCGCTGCGGTCCTACGCCGGAAGCGACCTGGTAGCCGTCAACGACGGCATCCGCACGGTCACCTCGCCCTACCCCGGACCCGACGGGCGCCAGGAGCGCATCCATGTGGTGCCGCCCGTCAACCCCGACGTCACGATCGTGCACGCGCAGCGTGCCGACCGGGCCGGCAACACCCAGATCTGGGGGCTGACGGGCGTCCAGGCGGAAGCGGTCTTCGCGGCCCGCAGGGCCGTGGTGGTCGTGGAGGAGGTCGTCGACGACGAGGTCGTCCGCTCCGACCCCAACCGGACGGTCATCCCCGCACACGCCGTGGACGCCGTCGTCGCCTGTCCGCGAGGCGCCCACCCCTCCTTCGCCCAGGGCTACTACGACCGGGACAACGCCTTCTACCGGGCCTGGTCGCACATCAGCAAGGACCCCGAACGCCTCCGGGAATGGATGGAGCGGTGGGTGCACGGCACGCGTAACCACGCGGAGTACGTCGCCCTGCTCGGCGAGGAGCACTGGGCCGGCCTGGCCGTCGGCGAGGCCCTCAGTCTGCCCGTCGACTACGGGCGGCGTCTGTGACACCCGACGAACGAGAGAAGGAGAGGGACGTGAACGCCGCCTCCGCGACCGCACCGCACTCCCCCGACGGCGCGAGCACCGGCTCGGCCGACGGTCCCGCCACCGCCTCGGCCGAGAGCGCGGGCACCGCCTCGGCCGACGGCCCTGCCGCCGGTTCGGCGACCCGTGAGGAGGTGACCTCCTCCGAACTCCTGTCGGTGGTCGCCTCGCGCGAACTGGCGGGCCGCCGCACCGTCTTCGCCGGCATCGGCCTGCCGACGCTCGCCACCGCGCTCGCCCAGCTCACCGTCGCCCCCGAGGTCGAGATCGTCTACGAGTCCGGGGTCTGCGGCGCCCACCCGTCGCACCTGCCCGAGACCATCGCCGACGCCGTGCTCATCACCGGCGCGGAGGCCGTGCTGTCGATGCCCGCGCTCTTCGGCTACGTCCTCCAGGGCGGTCACATCGACGTCGGGTTCCTCGGCGCCGCGCAGATCGACAAGTGGGGCAACCTCAACTCGTCGGTCATCGGCGAGCGGTGGGACCGGCCGTCGGTCCGGCTGCCCGGACCGGGCGGGGCCATGGAGGTCATGGCCAACTCCCGCGAGGTCTTCGTGGTGATGCGCCGCCACACCCCGCGCTCCTTCACCGCCGAGCTCGACTTCTGCACCTCGCCGGGCCCCGACCGTGCCCTGGCCGAGGGCATCCGCCCGCTCGGCGCGGGCGTGACCCGGGTCATCACCGACCTCGGCATCCTGGCCCGCGCCGGTGTCGGCGAGGAGCTGCGGCTGGTGGCGACCCACCCGGGCGTCACCGCCGAACAGGTCAGGGCCGCCACCGGCTGGGACCTCCAGGTCGCCGACAGCCTCACGACCATCGAGCCGCCGACCGCCTCCGAACTGCGCCTGCTGCGCGAGGACGTCGACCCGGGCCGCGTCTACCTGCGCTGAACCCGCCACGGGGCGCGGCGCCGAACGACCGCGGCGCCGAAACGAACGCATCACCGAGAGAAACACGCGTGAGAAGGAGGAAGCAGGTGCGCATCAGGATCGCCGGCGCCGGCGTCATGGGACGGGGCATCGCCCAGTGGGCGGTGGCCGCGGGCCACACCGTCGAGTTGTGCGACGCCCGCCCGGAAGCCGTGCCGGAGGCTGTCGACTTCGTCCGCGCCATGCTCGAACGGGCCGCGGCGAAGGGCAGGACCACCCCCGCGGAGGCGGCCGCCGCCGTCGCGCGGCTGGTCCCGCTCGACGCCCCGACCGCTCCGGGCGAGGAGGTCGACCTGGTCGTCGAGGCGGTCCGCGAGGACCTGGCCACCAAGACCGACCTGTTCCGGGCGCTGGAGCAGGTCCTGCCCGCGCGGACCGTCTTCGCGACCAACACCTCCTCCCTGCCGGTCACCCGGATCGCCGCCGGCCTCTCGGACCCCACGCGACTCGCCGGGCTGCACTTCTTCAACCCCGTGCCGCTGATGAAGATCGTCGAGGTGGTCCCGGGCGCGCTGACCCGGCCGGACATCCCGCCGGCCCTGGTGGAGCTGGTCCAGGACACCGGACACGCGGCGGTGGTCGTGGCCGACACCCCGGGGTTCCTCGTCAACCACGCCGGCCGCGGGCTCGTCACCGAGGCGCTGGCCCTGCTCGAGGAGTCGGTCGCCGACACCGTGGGCATCGACCGCGTCGCGCGCGACGTACTGGGCCTGCGCATGGGCCCGTTCGAGCTGATGGACCTCACCGGCCTGGACGTCACCGCGGCCGTGATCGACTCCATCTGGCACGGCTTCCGGCACTCCGACCGGCTCCGCCCCTCCTTCCTCACGCCCGGCCGGGTGGACGCCGGACTGCACGGCCGCAAGACCGGCCGCGGCTTCTACCCGTACGGCGACGAGGACCCCGCGCCCGCCGCCGTGCCGGAGGAGCCGGTCACCGGTGACACGGCGCGCCCCGTCCTGGTC
>NZ_JACADT010000030.1:0-18459 GCF_013421635.1 Streptomyces sp. UH6
CGGGCCGGGGTGCGGCGCAGCCCGGGGACCGGCGGTCCGGTCGAGTCAGAGAAGCCGGGGTCGGCGGCGGGCCGACGAGTCGGCGGACCGGTGAAGCCCGGCGGACAGGCGAAGCCCTCGTAGGCCAGGCAGGCCAGGTTGGCGCTGAGCCGAAGAGCCGGCGGCCCGGTGGACCGGTGGGAAACCTCCGGGCCCGGGGACCGTCGAAGGTTGGCGCGTCGGGAGCCGGAGAACGGTGGAGCGGCCGGGTTTCACGACACCCTGGGTGGGGTGTCGTGGCCCGGCCGCTTCGGCGTGTCAGGCGCCGTTGCGGACCGAGAGCAGGCTCTCCAGCTGCTCCTCGCGGTCCTGCGCGGCCACGAACAGGAGCTCGTCGCCCGCCTCCAGCGAGTCCTCCGGAGAGGGGGCCAGCACCCGCGAGCCGCGGATGATGGTGACCAGCGAGGTGTCCTGCGGCCACGCCACGTCCCCCACCCGCGTGCCGGCCAGCGCCGACTCCGGGGGCAGGGTCAGCTCGACCAGGTTGGCGTCGCCGTGGCTGAACCGCAGCAGGCGCACCAGGTCGCCGACGCTCACCGCCTCCTCCACCAGGGCCGACATCAGACGCGGCGTCGAGACGGCGACGTCCACGCCCCACGCCTCGTTGAAGAGCCACTCGTTCTTCGGGTTGTTGACCCGCGCGACGACCCGCGGTACCCCGTACTCGGTCTTCGCCAGCAGCGAGACCACCAGGTTGACCTTGTCGTCGCCGGTCGCGGCGATGACCACGTTGCAGCGCTGGAGCGCCGCCTCGTCCAGCGAGGTGATCTCGCAGGCGTCGGCGAGCAGCCACTCGGCGCGCGGCACCCGTTCCACCGAGATGGCGGTCGGCGCCTTGTCGATCAGCAGAACCTCGTGGCCGTTCTCCAGCAGCTCGCCCGCGATCGAACGGCCGACGGCGCCGGCTCCGGCAATGGCGACCCTCATCAGTGCCCCGCCTCCTCTTCCGGACCCTTGGCGAACGCGGCCTCGATCTCGGCCACGTCCTCGGTCCGCATCATGACGTGGACCAGGTCGCCGTCCTGGAGGACGGTCTGCGACGACGGGATCATCGCCTCGCCGAACCGCGTGAGGAACGCCACGCGCACGCCCGTCTCGTCCTGCAGCCTGCTGATCCGGTGACCGATCCACGCCGGGGAGGTGTGCACCTCGGCCAGCTGGACGCCGCCGGTCGGATCGCGCCACAGCGGCTCGGCGCCCGACGGCAGCAGACGGCGCAGCATCTGGTCGGCCGTCCAGCGGACCGTCGCCACCGTCGGGATGCCCAGACGCTGGTACACCTCCGCCCGCCGGGGGTCGTAGATGCGCGCGGCGACGTGCTCGATGCCGAACATCTCGCGGGCCACCCGGGCGGCGATGATGTTGGAGTTGTCGCCGCTGGAGACGGCGGCGAAGGCGCCCGCCTCCTCGATCCCGGCCTCACGCAGGGTGTCCTGGTCGAACCCCACGCCGGTGACCCGGCGGCCTCCGAAACCGGAACCCAGCCGGCGGAAGGCGGTGGGGTCGCGGTCGATCACGGCGACCGTGTGCCCCTGCTGCTCCAAGGTCTGGGCGAGCGCGGCGCCTACGCGTCCGCAGCCCATGATGACGATGTGCACGACCGTCCTTCCGGTGTTCCGATTGTCGCTACTGCACTGCGCTGGCCGAGTTGTCACGGCCGACCGGTGGCACCGGTCGGCAGGAACAGGGTCTCAGACAGCCGCCCAAGGTACACACGCAGCGTCGGGAGCAAACCACCCCCCGCACCCGCCGGGTAAAGGGTTGGTGATGTTTTCACTCCCTTAACGCGTTCCTGATGTCCCTGGCTGGGACCTCCCCCCGGGCCCGCCTACGATCCTCTGTCGTGTCCAAACTGACCGACGTGCCCAAACGCATCCTTATCGGGCGCGCACTCCGCAGCGACCGGCTGGGGGAAACCCTTCTGCCCAAGAGGGTCGCCCTGCCCGTCTTCGCCTCCGACCCCCTCTCCTCCGTGGCCTACGCCCCCGGAGAGGTGCTGTTGGTCCTGTCGATCGCGGGCGTGTCGGCGTACCGGTTCAGCCCCTGGATCGCCGCCGCGGTCGTGGTGCTGATGTTCACGGTCGTCGCCTCCTACCGGCAGAACGTCCACGCCTACCCCAGCGGGGGCGGTGACTACGAGGTGGCCACCACCAACCTCGGCCGCCGGGCCGGCAAGGCGGTCGCCAGCGCCCTGCTGGTGGACTACGTGCTGACGGTGGCGGTCTCCATCGCCTCCGGCATCGAGAACCTGGGCTCGGCCGTGCCGTTCGTGGTCGAGCACAAGGTCGCCTGCGCCGTCGGGGTGATCGTGCTGCTCACCCTGATGAACCTGCGCGGCGTGAAGGAGTCGGGCAAGCTCTTCGCCATCCCGACCTACGTCTTCGTCACGGGCGTCTTCGTCATGATCCTCTGGGGCGCCTTCCGCGGGATCTTCCTCGGTGACGACCTGAAGGCCCCCACCGCCGACTTCGAGATCCACGCCGAGCACGGGGGGATCGCCGGTTTCGCCCTGGTCTTCCTGCTGCTGCGGGCCTTCTCCTCCGGCTGTGCCGCGCTGACCGGCGTGGAGGCGATCTCCAACGGCGTGCCCGCGTTCCGCAAGCCGAAGTCCCGCAACGCGGCGACCACGCTGCTGCTGATGGGCGTGATCGCCGTCACCATGTTCTGCGGCATCATCGGCCTCGCCATGGCGACCGGCGTCAAGATGGCCGAGTCGCCCGCCCACGAGCTGCTGAAGGACGGGCAGCCGGTGGGCGCGGACTACGTCCAGCACCCGGTGATCTCGCAGGTCGCCGAGGCCGTCTTCGGGCACAACACGTTCCCGTTCCTGATCCTGGCCGGGGCCACCGCCCTGGTCCTCTTCCTCGCCGCCAACACGGCCTACAACGGCTTCCCGGTGCTCGGCTCGATCCTGGCCCAGGACCGCTACCTGCCCCGCCAGCTGCACACCCGCGGCGACCGGCTCGCCTTCTCCAACGGCATCGTGCTGCTGGCCGGCGCGGCCGCCCTGCTGGTCGTCGTCTACGACGCGGACTCCACGCGGCTGATCCAGCTCTACATCGTCGGCGTGTTCGTCTCCTTCACCATCAGCCAGATCGGCATGGTCCGGCACTGGAACCGTCACCTGGCGACGGAGCGGGACCAGGCCACCCGCCGGCGGATGCACCGCTCGCGCGCCATCAACGCCTTCGGCGCCACCTTCACCGGGCTGGTGCTGGTCGTGGTGCTGCTCACCAAGTTCACCCACGGCGCGTGGGTGGCCCTGCTGGGGATGGTGATCTTCTACGGCACGATGACGGCGATCCGGCGCCACTACGACCGGGTCGCCGACGAGATCGCGGCGCCCGAGGAGCCCGGCGACGAGAGCCGCCGGCCCTCCCGGGTGCACTCCGTCGTCCTGGTCTCCAAGGTCCACAAGCCGGCCCTGCGGGCGCTGAGCTACGCCAGGATGATGCGCTCCGACACCCTGGAGGCGCTCACCGTCAACGTCGACCCGGCGGAGACGAGGGAGCTGCGGGCCGAATGGGACCGGCGCCGGATCGGCGTCCCGCTGAAGGTCCTGGACTCGCCCTACCGCGAGGTCACCCGGCCGGTCGTCGAGTACGTCAAGAACCTGCGCCGGGAGTCGCCCCGGGACATGGTCTCCGTCTACATCCCCGAGTACGTGGTCGGCCACTGGTACGAGCAGCTGCTGCACAACCAGAGCGCGCTGCGGCTCAAGGGCAGGCTGCTCTTCCAGCCCGGTGTGATGGTCACCTCGGTCCCGTACCAGCTGGAGTCCTCGGAGGCGGCCCGGCTCCGGGCGCGCCGGCGCGCGGACTGGAACGCGCCGGGTTCGGTGCGGCGCGGTCCGGCCGTGCCGTCCCGCAACGGCGAGCGGCAGGACAAGGGCGGACCGGAGGAGGGCGGCACCGGCTGACCACGGCCGGTTCCTCCTGGTCGGGCGGCGGAGGGTTCCTCCTGATCGGGCGGTGGCGGGTCCCCGTCCGTCGCGGCGGCGGCCGGTCTCCGTCCGCCTCCTCCGGCGGCCCCGCGTCGGCGCCGCAGGCCGGAGCGGCGCGTCCCGCCGAGCGCGTAGACTGGTCGGCTGTTGTCCGGACGCGCGCCACGGGTGCGCACGCCCGATTCGTCACCGAGGTTGTGGAGTCACCCCGCCATGCAGGCACAGGAGAAGAAGTCGCTGGTGGGGGAGGAGTACGAGGTCGAGATCGGCCCCGTCGCCCACGGTGGGCACTGCATCGCCCGCACCGACGAGGGCCAGGTCCTCTTCGTCCGGCACACGCTGCCCGGTGAGCGGGTCGTGGCCCGGGTGACCGAGGGCGAGGAGGGCGCGCGGTTCCTGCGCGCCGACGCCGTGCACATCATCGAGGCGTCCAAGGACCGCGTCGAGGCGCCCTGCCCGTTCGCGGGCCCCGGCAAATGCGGCGGCTGCGACTGGCAGCACGCCAAGCCGGGCGCGCAGCGGCGGCTCAAGGGCGAGGTCGTCGCCGAGCAGCTCCAGCGGCTGGCCGGGCTCACCCCGGAGGAGGCCGGCTGGGACGGCACCGTGATGCCCGCCGAGGGCGACAAGGTGCCGGCCGGCCAGGTCCCGTCCTGGCGGACCCGCGTCCAGTACGCCGTCGACCCGGGCACCGGGCAGGCCGGTCTGCGCAAGCACCGGTCGCACGAGGTGCAGGTGATCGACCACTGCATGATCGCCGCCGAGGGCGTCAGCGAGCTGGGCATCGAGCGGCGTGAGTGGTCCGGCATGGAGAGCGTGGAGGCCATCGCCGCCACCGGCTCCCAGGACCGCCAGGTCATCCTCACCCCGCGTGAGGGCGCACGGCTGCCGATCGTCGAACTGGACCGGCCCGTCTCGGTGATGCGGGTCGGCGAGAAGGACGGCGGCGTGCACCGGGTGCACGGCCGCCCCTTCGTCCGCGAGCGGGCCGACGGCCGGACCTACCGGGTCGGCAGCGGCGGTTTCTGGCAGGTCCACCCGAAGGCCGCGGACACCCTGGTCACCGCGGTGATGCAGGGTCTGCTGCCGCGCAAGGGCGAGACCGCCCTCGACCTGTACTGCGGTGTCGGCCTGTTCGCCGGCGCGCTCGCCGACCGCCTCGGCGACGAGGGCGCGGTGCTGGGCATCGAGTCCGGCAAGCGCGCGGTGGAGGACGCCCGCCACAACCTGGACGGCTTCGACCGCGTCCGCATCGAGCAGGGCAAGGTCGAGGCGGTGCTGCCGCGCACCGGCATCACCGAGGTCGACCTGATCGTCCTCGACCCGCCCCGTGCCGGCGCCGGCCGCAAGACCGTCAGCCACCTCGCCTCCCTCGGCGCCCGCCGCATCGCCTACGTCGCCTGCGACCCGGCCGCCCTCGCCCGCGACATCGCCTACTTCCGCGACGGCGGCTACCGGGTGCGGACGCTGCGGGTGTTCGACCTGTTCCCGATGACCCACCACGTGGAGTGCGTGGCGATTCTGGAGCCGGCGAAGGCAGGCGTCTGACCTGCGGTTTCCCTGTTCCGGATTGGTTCTTGACGTGCTCTGCTGTGCACAGCAGGTGGTGCGGGGTGGTGCCCGCCCCACCTGTTGTTCTCCACTGCCGAGACTCGTGCGAGAGCTGCCGCGGCCCGACTTGCCGCTCATCTTGACGCTCATCTGACGTTCGAAATGACGGCCGGGCTGGAGGGCGGGCGGCTCTGGTGCGGAAGCTGTCACCCGCCAGGGGGTGTGTCCACGGAACGGTGTAACTCCGTTGGTTGATTTCAGTTGTTGGTCATGCCGGTGGTGAGCCGGCCGTCGAACGCGATGTCGAAGGCGTTCAGGACCGGCTTCCAGCGGCGGGTCCACGCCTTCGTGCCGGCGCCTTTCGGGTCCTCGGATGTCTCTGCGAGTGATGTTGAGTACGTGCTTGCGTCGCTCCGGGAGATTACCTTTGTCAGTCCAGATGGCCTGGCGAGGGATGGCGTTCGTCTATTTCCGACTGAATGATTGCCGAGGTGGGTCCGAAGGTAGGTAATTCCGGAAGGGTTGCGGTTGCTCTCGGCGCCAAGTCGTGTGAATCGCCTGCATACTTGAGTCATTTGAACGGCGTTGACCGGCGAATGTGCAGGAACTGAATGGATTACAAGTTCGCCTGACATGCGACGGTGCGAACAAAGGAGGCACGGGCTTGGGGTGTCGAAACTCAACGAGCATGAGGCGGCCCGTGCCTGCGGCTGAAAAGGCTCTCTTAGGCTGCACCCCAGGGCCATTGGCGCGTTGGCGCATCGCACGATCCGCAGGCAGTTGTCGACTACGCTGATGCCAGTTGTGTGGCCCCTGTGCGCTTCCCGGGTGGGGCCCTGTGACTGTCTGCCGAAGGCGTCTGGAGGAAGCCGTGACCGCGGAGTTGCCCGATTGGATGATCCCGCCGAGGCCCAGCGGCTGGGAGGCTGATGATCTCGACCATCTTCCGCAGGCTCCCCGGCATACGGAACTCATTGACGGAGCGCTGATCTTCATGATGTCGCCGCAGCGGTCCTGGCATGCCAGGCTGGTGGAGAACATGACGTTCACGCTGCGGCACGAGGCTCCGGCGGGCTTCGAGACGGAGCGGGAGATGACCGTCCGTCTCGACCGCAAGAGCCGCCCGGAGCCGGACATCCTGGTGTCCACAGCCGCCTATGACCCCGACCGGACCTGGTACGCGCCCGAAGAGGTCACGTTGGTGGTCGAGGTCGTTTCGGAGGAGTCCGCGGACCGTGACCGGTCGCTGAAGCCGTTCAAGTACGCCCAGGCGGGGATCGCGCACTTCTGGCGTGTCGAGGACGAGGCGGGGGCGCCGACCGTTCACACCTACGAGCTCGACGCCATGACCAGCACGTACGTGCCGACGGGTATCCATCGCGGTCGGCTGAAGGTCTCCGTCCCTTTCCCCATGGACGTCGACCTCGACGCCCTGGTGCCCTGACCCGTTTTCACATCGGAGCGGCGGCAGCGGGGCGAGGGTGCGGCGTCGGGTCGGCCGGACGGAGTGGCCGCGCCACGGGGCTCGCGCGGCCGAGCGGTGTACATGCCGGGAGCACTCTCTGTCATCGATCCGCGACCAACGAGGTGGCTCGGAGGCCAGCGGTACGTCGCGCGTGGGAAGCAATCCCAGGCAACGCCTGACCCGCGGGTTCTCCGTTCCGGGCCGGCTTTCGAGGTGTGGTGCCGTGCCCGGCCGGGCGAGCCGGTCCGCGTCGCGTCCCCCTGCCCGTCGTCATCTCCCCTCGGCGGTGAGCCGGCTGATGACCCGGATGACCTGGCGTCGGGTGGCCAGGCGTCGGGTGAGGGCGGCGGCCACCTGGTTCATGCGTCCCGCGATGACGCTGGGGGGCGGGTTCCTGCGGTCCAGGGCGGCGAGTGCGGTGCTGACGACGTCGGCGGGCGAGGCGAGCTTGCTCCCTCCGGCGGCCCGCATGGTGCCGACGACGTCGAAGAACTCGGTCCGGGTGGCGCCGGGGGACAGGGCGAGCACCCGCAGGCCGGTGCCCCGTGACTCCTCCCACAGGGCCTCGGTGAGGCTCAGTACGAACGCCTTGGTCGCCCCGTAGAGCGCCATGCGCGGGTTGGGCTGGTAGGCGGCCATGCTCGCCACGTTGACCAGCACGCCGCGCCCCCCTTCGCGCAGTTGCTCGATGAACGCGCGGCTGATGTCGGCCACGGCGGTCACGTCGACGGCGATCTCCTGGCGCAGCCGTTCCGGATCCGCTTGGTGGAACGGGCCGAAGGTGGCGAACCCGGCGTTGTTGATCAGGCTGGTGACGCGCAGTCCGAGCCGCTGCACCTGTGCGGCCAGCGCCTGTCCAGGGGCGTCCGTGGTCAGGTCCATGTCCACGACGTGGGCCTGGACGCGGTGGTGTGCGCGCAGCTCGGCGGCCAGCTCCTCCAGGCGTTCCCTGCGGCGGGCGACCAGTACCAGGTCGGAGCCGCGGGCGGCGAGCCGACGGGCGAACTCGGCGCCGAGGCCGGCGCTGGCGCCGGTGATCAGTGTGGTCTGTCCGTGATAGTCGACGGCTGTCATGGTGGCCTTCTTTCAGTCGCTGCCTACTTGGCAGTTAATGCCAAGTAGGCGGCTCCTGTCCAGAGGCGATAGCCTGATGTTCATGACGACTTTGTGGGACCGCTCGCGCCAGGTGGCCGCCCAGGCGATCCTGGACACGGCGGTTCGGCTGTTCGCCGAGCAGGGCTACGAGCAGACGACGATCGCGCAGATCGCCCGGGAGGCGGGGATCTCGCAGCGTTCCCTGTTCCGCTATTTCGGCACCAAGGAGGACCTGGTCTGCGGGGATCAGGACGCCCTGGGCGAGCTGCTGAAGCGGACGGTCGAGCAGCAGCCGGCCGAGATGTCCGCCTGGGACGCCCTGCGCGCCGGCTTCGAGGTCCTGCTGACCGCCAACCACACCGCCGAGCGGGCGCTGGAACTTTCCCGTCTCATCTTCGACACCCCCTCGCTGCACGCCCGCTACATCGAGAAGCGCCTGCGCTGGCAGGCCGCGCTCATCCCGGTCGTCCAGGCGCGGCTGGGCGCCGCCGACGGTCCGGCTCCCGACCCGCGCGCCAAGGCGATCATCGCGACGGTCTTCGCCTGCGCGGACACGGCGACCGAGCTGTGGGTCGGGCACGACGGACGACTCGACCTGGCCGACCTCTACGACCAGTGCCTCGCGGCGGTGCGGGGCCCCGGCTGAGGAGGCGTCAGGGCAGGCTCGGCGGGGGCGTCTTCCTGTAGGAGCGCACGGTGCGGCCGTTCGTTCCGGGGCGTCCTCGGACCTCTTTGCCGCATCCGGCGACAGGGCGGGAACACCCGGTCGCCTGCCTGCGGTTCCCCGTGGCTTGACGGACCGGCCGGCGGGAGGACGCCGACGCGGAACGCCGTCAGGCCGCGCCCGCCCGGCGGTCCTCGCGTGGGTCCGGGCCGGCTTCTTGGGTGGGGCGGGACTTGCGGGCGGGGCGGGGTTCCTCGCGGAGTTCTTCCAGGAGCGTGGTGATCGCGTCCATGATCCGCAGCCCGGCCTCCTCGAGGACCGGTGCCGTGATCTCCAGGCCTCGCAGGTCGGAGAGGTCCACGGGCGGGCCGGCCGTCACCCTCAGCACGGTCCGCCGGTACCAGGGCCGGGAGCGGCGCACCACACTGCCGGCCGCGGGGATGAGCTCGTGCGCGTTCCACTGGGCGACCGGGATGACCGGTGCCCCCGTCTCCAGCGCCAGCCGGGCCACGCCCGTCTTGGCCCGGGACGGCCACAGTTCGGGGTCGTCGGTGAAGGTGCCCTCCGGGTAGACGGCCACGCAGCAGCCCCGGGCCAGCGCCTCCTTGGCGTGCACCAGCGCGTCCGAGGCACGGGAGGTGCGCCGGCGCACGGGTATGTGGCCCATGCTGCGCAGCGCCGCCCCCAGCACGGGCACCGAGAACAGCGGCGCCTTGCCCAGGAACCGGGCGGGACGGCCGCTGTGGTACTGGAACAGGCCGTAGGAGAACGGGTCCGCGTACGAGGTGTGGTTGACCGCCGTGATGTAGCCGCCGGACGCCGGCAGGTGGTGGCGGCCCCGCCAGTCGCGCCGTGCGACGGCCCGGACGAGCGTCCCCGCGAGCGCGGCCGTGAACCAGTAGACCGGTCCGGCTCCGTTGCCGGTGCGGGACTCCCCGGCGGTTCTCGTCTCCCCTTGCAGCATGGAGCTTTTGTACATGACAGAAGGCGGCACGAACATCCCCGCAGGCGGACCGGTCGGCCCCGCCAGGTCGAGGACGTCGACGTCGAGGGAGGGACGGGTGGTGATCAGTCGTGGGCCGGTGGGCAGGGGACTCCTCGCCGCGCCGAGGCCGTGGCCGGCTCGTTGGTGCTCGGGGCCACCGGGTGCGGGGGACGCGGACGAGGACGGGGTTCCGGAGGGCTACGAGGCCGTCGCGGGGACATGGTTGTGCGGTGGCGGTGGCGGTGGCGGTGGCGGTGGCGGTGGCGGTGGCGGTGCGGTGTCCGCCGACGCGGGCGAGGCGCTGAAGGTCGTCACGGGGTCGTCGCGGTTCGAGGCGTCGGCCGAGGAGTACACCGTCGCGCAGGCCGCGACGGACCTGGTCGACGCCCTCACGGTCCCCACCGTGCCCAAGGCCGTCTGCCGAGTCTGCAGGACGGCGCTCCGTCGGGCGCCCCGGCCCCGGATCGCGCCGCGTTGAGGACGGGTGAGGGGACCCTGGCCGCGGCGGACAAGGCGCGCTGCCGGCCGCCTACGAGGCCCACCCCGGGGTGTCCTCGGGGAAGATCGACGCCCAGTAGTGGGGCAACGCCTCCCGCAAGGTCACCCACCGCACGGTGGTGGGGTCCGAGGGACCGGGGACCGCGACCAGGACGTCGGGGCCGTGGCCGGCCAGACGCTCCCGGCAGACCCCGCAAGGGCTCAGCACGAGGAAGCGTCCCTCCTCGGTCCGGTGCAGACAGAGGGAGGCGACCACGGCGCGGTCCAGCCGGAAGGCGGCGCAGTAAGGCTCGGCCTCGTGGCACAGCTCGACACTGGAGTTCGTGTAGTCGGGACTCGTGCCCGTGAGGATCGTCCCGTCGTCCAGCAGTACCGCGGCCGCGCCCCGTGAGGGGTCGTCGGGGAAGCGGGTCTCTATGAGGTTCCGGCAGGCCGCGATCGTCGCGTCCAACAGCTGATTCCGTTCCATGGGCGCACAGTAGGCCCTCCGGACACATCGCCCGGCGGGGGCCGGGCGGTCGAGCCGTGGTGGCTCAGACGTCGACCCGCGTCCAGGTGTCGCCGCCGCGGAGCCAGAGGACACCGTCACGGCCCTGGACGCAGCGCATGCCCGCCGGCTCCGGCAGGCGCAGCTCCTCCTGGGCGGTGATCACCCAGGCGCCGTCGGCGAACTCCGCGCGGCTCAGCGGAACGTCGGGACGGTTGTGGAACCGGTGGGTGAGGAGCATCCGGGTGCCGCGGACGGCGATGCCGTCGGTGCCTCTCAGAGGGTTGCGGTAGCTGATGGCGTCGCCGGTGGCGGGATCGACCCGGGACAGGAAGGCCCCCTCGTGGCTGTACCAGGCCAGCCAGACCACGGTTGCCTCGGTGGCGCCCGCGCTTCCGCCGAGGGGCGGTACGGGGAGCCGCCGAGGGCTCCAGGTGTGGGTACCGTCGGTGTCCCAGCGGGCCAGGCCCTCACAGCTCGCGGGGTGGTCCCCGTAGATGCCCTCGTCACCGTGCGAGGTCCAGATCCCGCCGTCGCGGTCGGTGACGATGTAGTCGATGTCGTCACCTATGCAGAGGTGACTCATCGGGTATCCGCCGGGGGAGTACACGACCGCGTTCCGCTCCCAGTCGCCGTTCCGGTCCCGGTGCGCCCGGCCTGACGCCAGCAGGAAGCGTGACCACGAGAGCATGGCCAGGTGCTGGGTCCCCGCGCCGATGCCGGTCACGGGGGTGCGGTGTTCCACTCCGTCCGAGACCACGACCAGTACGCCGTCGCACGGAGCCGCCACGTACCATCCGGCCCATCCCCTGGCATGCGGGGAACGGCGCAGGTTCCGCTCCTGGACCAGCATCACCCCGAGTTCGTGGCCCGGTCCGACGCTCCACCACAGGGCCCGCCATCCCGCTCGGGCGTCCGCGGGGGGCAAGCTCCACACGACGGGCGGTTCGACAGGCGTCATCGGCGCTCACCTTGGGGACTCCGGGCCCCAACGGCGCCCGAAGAGAGACAGGTTAGCAGGCGGTGCAAGGTGGCCGATGTGCCACCTTGTCGGGTGACGTCCCCTGCGCGATGTTGGGGGAACGTCCGGAGGAGTGAGCGGAGGAACATGAAGAAGAGACTCGGAGTTCTCCTGGCCGCGGTGCTCGCGGCGACCGCCGCGTCCGTCCTCCCGGTGGCGGCCGCCCCGGCCGCCGTGCCGTCCGGGGCCTCGGCCGACGCCGCGTCGCCGACGAACCTCGTCATCACCAAGACCGGCACGAGCTGGAGCGGCCCCGCCGTCGAACAGGTCACCCTCCTGTGCGAGCCGACCGGGGGGAGCCACCCCACGGCCGAGGACGCCTGCACGAAACTCGCCGCCGTCGCGGGGCAGTTCGACAAGCTCCCGCACGCCACGGGCATCGCCTGCCCGCCCGTCTGGATGCCCGTCACCGTCACCGTGACCGGTACCTGGCGCCTGCAACCGGTCGACTTCACCAGGACGTACTCGAGCGACTGCGTGGCCTCCACCGCCAGCAACTACGTCTTCCGCTTCTGACCCGGGACCGGACGGGCGCGGACGACTCAGGCGCCGGGCCGGCCGGTGCCGGTGATGCGGGTGATCGCCTCCAGCGTGAGGGCGCGGCCGTGGGGTTCGGTGGCCAGGGCACGGTGGAGCGTCAGGCCCTCGATCAGGGCGTCGAGCTGGCGGGCGGTGTCCGGGTCGAAGTGCTTCTCCAGGTGGACGCGGCTGCGGGCCATCCACGCCTGGGTGAGTTCCCGGTAGGCGGGACGGCGGGCGGCGAGGGTGTACAGCTCCTGGGTGAGGACGAGGTCCCGCCGGCTTCCCTCGGACAGGGTGTGGATGAGGTCGGCCACGGCCTCCCGGGCCCGGGCGGGGTCGGCCGCGGTGCCGAGGTGGGCGTCGAAGACGGCGGCGATGTGGTGCGTGAAGCGGCCGAACGCCTCGCGCAGCAGCTCGTCCATCCCGTCGAAGTGGTAGGTCATCGAGCCCAGCGGGACGCCCGCGCGGGCGGCGATCCTCCGGTGGGAGACCCGCGCGATGCCCTCGTCCGCGATGAGGTCGAGGGCCGCGTCGAGGATGCGCGTGCGGCGTTGCGGGTCGGCGTGTCCGGTGGCCATGGCGGTGGACCTACAGGCTCCGCACCACGCGGGCGGGGTTGCCGACGGCGACGACACCGGCGGGGACGTCCTTGGTCACGACCGAGCCGGCGCCGATGACGGAGTCGTCGCCGATGCTCACGCCCGGGCAGACGATCACTCCGCCGCCGAGCCAGACGTTGTCGCCGATGGTGATCGGCTTCGCGGCCTCCAGCTTGTCCCGGCGGGGCTGCGGCTCCACCGGGTGGGTGGGGGTGAGCAGCTGGACGTTCGGGCCGATCTGGCAGTCCTCGCCGATGGTGATGGCGGCGACGTCCAGGGCGGTGAGGTTGTAGTTGACGAAGGTCCGGGCACCGATGGCGATGTTGGAGCCGTAGTCGACGTACAGCGGCGGGCGGACGTGCGCCTCCTCGCCGAGCGCGCCCAGCAGCTCGGCCAGGACCGGCTGCGCCGCGGCGGCGTCCTCGGCGTAGGCGGCCTGGTAACGGGCGGCCAGGCCGACGGCCCGCTGCTGCCGCCGGGCGATCTCGGGGTCGTCGGCGATGTAGAGGTCGCCCGCCTCCATGCGCTCGAGATGGGTGCGCGGGTCGTCCGCGAAGTAGTCCGTGGGCATGCGTACGAGCGTACCTTGTGGAGTGTACGAACGTACATGCCGTGGAGGGGCGGGGTGAGCGCGGCCGTGGCCGCGGGGGCGGCGGGCCGAGGGACGGTGGGCAAACCCTTGAGGGCTGCGGGAGAACGGCACGAGAGGCGAGGCCGGCGGACCTGACCCGGTGGGCGCCCCGCGGACGCCCGCCCGGTGCCGGTGCGGAACAAGCCGCTGGTGAGCGCGCCGGACCGCCGGAAGACGCATACCGGGCACGCCGAAGGGCAGGCGGAGAGGGCCGTTCCGCAAGCGGAACGCCGGTGGTCCGTGCTGGCTACGATCGGGCGCCATCGTGACACTGGGTGCTCGGTCGACCGGCGGGGGGCGTGGTGAGAGGTGTGAACCGCCGCTTCCGGGCGGTCGCGGCCGCGTACGCGGCGTCCGCCTACGGCAACTATCTGAACCTGATCGCGCTGAGCCTCTTCTCCTACGAGGTCACCGGCACGGCGTTCGGGGTCGGCGCCGTCGCGGCGTTACGGCTGGTGTCCGGCTTCGCGGCGGGGCTGCTCGCCGGGGCGCTCTCGACGCGCGCCACTCGCCGGACGGTGATGATCGGCGCCGATGCCGCCCAGGGCCTCGTCATGGGCGTCATGGCCCTGTGGGCCGAGGACACACCGCTGTGGCTGCTCGCGGGGGCGGTCGTGGTGCTGGGGGCGGGGAACACGTTCTTCACCGTCTCCCTGCGCAGCGCGATTCCGGTCATGGTCGGCGAGGAGAGCCGGACCCGGGCCAACGGGGTGCTGGTGACGGGACGGTCCCTGGGCACGGTCCTCGGATTCGCCTCCGCGGCCCCGGTGATCGGCTACGGCGGGTACGCGCTCGCGTTCGCGCTCAACGGCCTCAGCTTCGTGGTGTCCGCCGCGGCGCTGCTGGTGCTGCGACCGTCCACCGACTCCGAGCGACCGTCCACCGACTCCGAGCAGCCGTCCGAGGGGCCCGTCGCCGGGCGGGAGGCCGCTTCGCCGCGCGGCGGGGCGGACGGCGGACGGCTGAAGGGCGTGGTGGCGGGCGTGCCGCTCCTGCTGCTCGGCATGGTCCTGCTGCGAGGGATCGACGCCCTGGCGTCCTCCTCCCACAACGTCGCGCTCCCCGTGGTGGCGCACGCCACGCGTCCGGCCGAGCCCGCGGTGGTCATGACCCAGTTCTGGACGGCATGGGCGGTGGGCACCGTCCTCGCCCACCTGGCGCTCAGGCGCCGGCAGGGCGAAGGGACGTGGGGGGAACGGTCGTTCGCCCTCGGGACCTGCGCGATGTCGCTCTCGTTCGTGGCGGCCTTCCTCGGCCTGCCCGCGCTCGCGCTGGTGGCGGCGGCCGCGGCGGCCGGGTTCGCGGACGGCTGGACCGAGATCGTCTACACCTCGCGGTTGCAGGCGGTGCCCGACCGGGAGCGGGGGCGGCTGTTCGGCATGTCCGCGGTGGCGGAGCAGTCGGGGTTCGCGCTGGGCATGGTGGCCGCCGCGGCGGCCCTGGAGGCGTTGCCCGCCCTGGCCGTCGTGGCCGTCTTCCACGGTGTGGCGGTATGCGCGGCGCTGGTGCTGCTGGGCGCCACCGTCAGAAGGCATGGTGCGACCGGTTCGCGGCCGACCGCGGCCGGAGGAGACGCAGAGGGAGAGGACTCGCATGGAACGCGTACCGGGGCAAGCGGTCTGCCGGGGTCCCGAGCCGGATCGCACCGAGAGTGATCCACGGGACGCGGTGCAGGCGCTGCTGCGGGCCGCGCGGTCCGGTTCGGGCGGGGCCGTCCTGACCGTCGCCGCGGACGGCACGACGACCTCCCGGTCGTACCCCGAACTGCTGGACGCAGCACGCCGGTTACTCACCGGGCTGCGCGAGCGGGGGGTCCGCCCGGGTGACGCGGTGGTGCTGTGCGGACTGCCGCCGGCGGAGTTCTTCCCCGCGTTCTGGGCGTGCGTGCTGGGCGGCGCCCGGCCGGTGGCCGTCGCCGAGCCCCCGCTGCCCGGCTCCCCGGCCCTCGAACGCCTGCTGCACGTCGACCGGTTGCTGGACCGCCCCCTGGTGCTGAGCGACGCGGTCGGCGTCGCGGCGCTGGCCCAGGCCGCCCCCGGCCTGCGCGTGGGAGTCGTGCACGACCACGCGGACGCGCCGCCCGCGGACGGCTTCGTCGACCCGGACCCGTCGGAGACCGCCCTGCTGATGCTCTCCTCCGGCAGCACCGGCGTGCCGAAGGCGGCACGGCTGACCCACGCGGGCCTCGCGGACTTCGCGGCGAGCACCCGGCGGATCCTGGACGTGCGTCCGGACGACACCACGGTGAACTGGCTGCCGCTCGACCACAGCGGGGCGTTCCTCCTCCACCACGTGCTCCCGGTCTTCACCGGCTGCACCAACGTCCACGCGCCGACCGACCTGGTTCTGGGCGACCCCCTGCGCTGGCTCGACCTCCTCGACCGGCACCGGGCACACCACGGCTGGGCGCCGACCTTCGCCTACCAGCTCGTCGCCGACGCGCTCGCCGAGCGGCGGGAGGAAGGGCGGTGGGACCTGAGCGGCCTGAGGACCCTGCTCTGCGGGGGCGAGCGGATCGCGCTGCCGGTGCTGCGCCGCTTCCTCGACGCCACGGCCCGGTACGGCGTCCGGGAGGAACACATCGTCCCCGCGTGGGGCATGGCCGAGACGGTCACGGCGGTCACCTACGGCCGGCTCGACCGGCCCGGCACCGTGCACCGCCTGCGCAAGAGCAGCCTCGGCGGCGAACTGACGCGGGCCGACGAGCGGACCCCGGAGGAGGACCGCGTCACCTTCGTGGCCTCCGGCTCCCCCGCCCACGGTGTGACCCTGCGGATCGTCGACGACGGCGGCGGCCTGATGCCACCCGGCCGGGTCGGCCGGCTCCAGGTCCACTCGCCCGCCCGCCTCACCCCCGGTTACGTGGAGAACCCGGAAGCCGACGCGGCGGCCTTCCCCGACGGACCGGACTGGCTGGACACCGGCGACCTGGCGTTCCTCGACGGCGAGCAGGTCGTCATCACCGGCCGGCGGAAGGATCTGATCATCCTCAACGGCCACAACGTCTACTGCCACGAGGTCGAGGAGGCGGCCACCGCCGTCGCGGGCGTCCGGCAGGGGGAGGTGGCCGCCTGCGGCATCCCGTGCCCGGACCGGGGCACCGAGGAGCTGGCCCTGTTCCTCGTCAGCCGCGGCCCCGTGGAGGACGCGCGCATCGCACGCGAGGTGAGGGCCGCGCTCTTCACGCGGCTCAGGCTCACCGCCGCCCACGTCGTGGCCGTGCCGGTGGAGGAGTTCCCGAGGACGCCGGCGGGGAAGGTGCGCCGCGCGGAACTGCGCGACCGCTTCACGAGCGCCGGCCCCGGCGTGCCGGACGCGTCGGAGCCGGCCGTGCGGGCGTACCCGGACGCGGTGGCGGAGGAGGCGACCGCGACGGTCACGGAGGCGGCTGCCGAGGCGGTCACGGCGGCGGCTGCCGAGGCGGTGACGGAAGCGGTGACGGAGGCGGTGCGGGAGGAACTCGCCGCTGTGCTGGGCCACGCGGTGGACGTCGACGCGCCGTTCTACGAGACCGGTCTGACCTCCGTGCTCCTGGTCCGCCTGCGGACCCGGCTGGAGGAACGGCTCGGCACACCCATCGCCCACACCGCGTTCTTCGAGCACCCCACCGTCAGCTCCCTCGCCGCGCACCTGTCGGACACCGCGGTCCCGGACACCGCCGTGCCGGAGCTTCCCGCGCCGGGGGCCGCCGCGCCGGGTGGTGAGGACCGGCGGGTCGCCGTCGTCGGGCTGGCGCTCCGCCTCCCCGGTGCGGACACCCCGGAGCGGTTCTGGGCCAACCTGCGCGACGGCGTGGACAGCGTCCGGGTGTTCGGTGAGGAGGAACTCGCGGCGGCGGGCCTCACCCCGGAACAGCGCGGCGCCCCCGGCCTGGTGCCCGCCGCCGGAATCCTCGACGGGGTCGAGGAGTTCGACGCGGACTTCTTCGGGATGAGCCCCAAGGAGACCCAACTCACCCACCCGGCGCACCGCCTGTTCCTGGAGGTCTGCCACGAGGCGCTGGAGCAGGGCGGCTACGCGGCAGCCCGGCCGGACACGCACATCGGCGTGTTCGCGGGCTCCGGCATGAACCTGTACGACCACCAGCAGCCGCCCGCGAACGGTGCCGCGCACGGGTCGTGCGGCGGGACGGACCCCGCCCTCGGCATGCAGGCGTCCATCGGGCGGCAGCCCGACTTCCTCGCCACGCGCGTCGCCTACCGTCTCGGGCTCACCGGACCGGCCATCGGCGTGCAGACCGCCTGTTCCACGTCGCTGGTCGCCGTACACCTCGCGGTCCAGGCACTGCTCGGCGGCGAGGCGGATCTGGCGCTCGCGGGCGCCGCCGCGGTGCACCTGCCGCAGGAGACCGGCTACCGCAGCCACCCCGGCTCGATCCTGTCGCCCACCGGCCGCTGCCGCGCCTTCGACGCCGAGGCCGACGGCACCGTGGGCGGCAACGGCGTGGCCGTGGTGCTGCTCAAGCGGCTCGACCGCGCGCTGGCCGACGGCGACACCGTCCACGCGGTGATCCTGGGTTCCGCGGTCAACAACGACGGCGCGGGGAAGGTCGGTTTCACCGCCCCCGGAGTCGCGGGGCAGGCGGGAGTGGTGCGGCAGGCCCTGCGCCGGGCGGGTGTGCCGGCGGAGACGGTCTCGTACGTGGAGGCGCACGGCACCGGCACCCGGCTCGGTGATCCGGTGGAATTCGAGGCACTGGGACGGGTGTTCGGCGAGGGGACCCGGCGCACCGGGTTCTGCGCGGTCGGCTCGGTGAAGCCGAACATCGGGCACACCGACTCGTGCGCCGGCATGGCCGGCCTCATCAAGACGGTGCTCATGCTGCGTCACCGCACCCTCGTGCCGACGCCGCACCTGACCCGGCCCAACCCGGAACTGCCGCTGGACGGCGGCCCGTTGCGGCTGGCGACCGAGCTGCGGCCGTGGTCGGTGCCGGACGGTGCGCCGCGCCGCGCCGGGGTC
>NZ_JACADT010000300.1:0-6016 GCF_013421635.1 Streptomyces sp. UH6
GGCGGCTCCCACCGCCACCGCCAGCGCCGTGCCCACGGCGATGGCGCGGCGGCCGCGTGGCACACGGGCCCACCGGTGCCGGGTGATCCCTTCGCCGACGGTCGTACGCGGGTGACTCCCGCCATCGGGTCGCATGGCGGCACCCTACGGGCTGTCCTGTAGTCGGTCTTCGGGTTGCGGGCAGTCCGGCAGGAACGCCGGTGTTCCGGTCGGTCAGCGCGTCGTGGGACAGCGCCTACCATGCCTTCGTGGCGCGACCGTGGACGGTACGAAGGGTGGCCGAGCAGTTTGTCGAGCTGCTCGAGATGGCTCCTACCAGCATCGATGGCGGCGGGCTGGAGTTCGTCCGGGGAAGCCTCCGCACCACGCTGTCGATCTGGAAGGACCGTTACGACCGGTCGCTGTTCGGCTGGATGGTGCACACGCTCTACAGCGGTCCCGGTGACCGGATGGACGGCTTCGGTGGAGTGGGCATCCGGATCGACCACCCCTCGCCATCCGGCGACGCGGGTCCGACCGATATCCCTCCCGCTGCCTGCTATCCCTGGCCGACGGGCAGTGCCCCGCTCGCCTCCGAGGTCACCGCCGGTGTCACCCACTACGGGCCGTCCTCCCTGCGCTTCGTCCGCGACTCTCACGACCTGGGGCTGCTGCTCCTGGCGGACACCCACGTTCATCGGGATGGAGTCTGGTCGTTCACACCGGCCAACAGTGAGCCGGGACGGCTTGCGAAGGCCATCCTTCTGGCTCGTCAGTGCGGTGATCAGGATCTGGAGCGGGCGGCTGTCGCCAAGTTGCGGAGCCGCGGCGAAGAACCGGTCGCTCCTCACTCCGACCACCTGTTCCGGCAGGCCGTCGCCGACTGGTCCAGGCAGTACGCCAAGGCCACGGGCATTGATCTCAGCGACCTGGCCGAGCTCAAGCGGAAGCGTCCTCAGTACCCCGACATCCCGTAGCTCAGCACGGCCCCTCGGGGACGGGACACGCTCATCACCGCACTACGCAAGGCAGGCGCGGTCCCGCTACGCAGGGGACGGCCGTGGAGTCTCCCGCTGGAGGACCATGGTTCATTTGCGGGACATCCCGTGGACGCCGTTCCTTACGGGGCCACCGAGGGCTGGCCGCCAGAGAGTGGTGGATTGGCCGTCGCAGGGTCACTGCGCATGTGGGAAGGCTGTTCCGGACAGATTCTTTGCGGCGAGGCGTACAGCATTCTCCCAGGCCCGGACCTCTTCGGCGGACATGTGGTCGAGGTGGTACTCCAGGCCCACGGCCGCCACGAACTTCCGCTCCGGATCTGTCACCGCCTCGATCCCCTGCCAGACTCGACCTGCGGCCTCCTTCGGTGACATGGCACCGGCGGACAACTGTGTCGCCATGTGATGCAGGAGGCGCCGTTCAGCGGTCTCGTAGTCCGGCATCTGGATCCCGAGCTCCTCCATGCTGTGCCCGAAGAGCTGGCGGATCTCTGCTGGGTGCCGGGAACGGCCGGCCAGCTCACGCAGTGAAGAGAGTCGTGGCCGGCAGCCAGTAGGTGGGCCGTCACCATGGGCAGGTCTTCAACGCGGATGAGGCCGCCGCGTACTTCCAGGAGATGGTGGCGGGCTGGTCCATGGCCGCATCCTGACCGAGGAGAACCAGCAACCACAACTCGTCCGGCGCCAACCGCTCGACCAGATCCGCCATGCGCGGCTAGGCCGTGTCCGCGACCGTGTTTGAGATCTGTTGGTCGGGCATCAGTATGGGCTTCGGCCAGCAGGCCACTGATAGCCCTCCGGCAGCTCAGTTCCGTTGCTATCAAGGACCGTGTAGTCGACGATCACTTGCGCGGGATCGCCGCTTTCGAAGATCCAGACGACCAGACGGTGCTTGACCACAACCACCGTGAATTGGGGATCCGACACCTCATCAGCTGGCACAACGGTGAACTCGTCACCGGGCTTCAACCAGAAGACGTCACAGGACGGTTCGATGAAGAGGCAGAGGAAGTCCTCGCCACCGTTCTGCACGGGGAGCTTGTTCACTGACGCCGTCCCGGTGGCCGCTGCAGTAGAGGACCATCAGGATAGCGACCGGCAACCAAGCCACCCAGAGCTGACGGAAGCCTGCGGAGTGAAGAGCCTCATGGCGTGACGCACGTGAGCGGCCTCGTGATCATTCCACCTGGCCCGCCAGGCCGGAAACGTCAGGGCTCCGGGATGAAGGCGGGGTCAACACCCATCGCGGCAACGCCCTCACGCACGGAGTGATCGAACTGCTTGATCTCCGCCACGAGGACGTCCCAGGCGACGGGTGAGGTCCAGAAGTCCGGTGTGAAGATGGAGCCCACCTGCCAGCCCTCCTCGGAGCTCACGATACGGATCAGCCCTTCCTCCGCCTGCATCGATTCGAGCTCGAAGTCCTCGTGGCCGGCAGCCGGGCTCCGGAGCCAGAGCGCCAGGTGGTACGCCAGCTCGGTCACGGGGAACGCCTCCTGCGATCACACCATCTGTCCCTGCTCCCACATGGACAGCTCTGCCTCGATATCCAGGAGCAGAACTTCCAGGGGCGCCTCCTGCGGGGTGAGACCACGCCGCGGCATGTCCGACAGTCCGAAGTTCCGGCAGACGAACCGCACCGCCCGGCCTCCATGGGGTCTGCGGCCCCTGGCCATCCAGGCAGCCTAAATGCGGACAACCTACCAACCGGCACAGGCGTCCCGCCGAGCGCCCGGTCAACGGGACGACCCTCAGGCTCCGCGCCGTCCCCGACAGGGACTTCCCGCCGGTCCGGGTGGCCGGCCGACGCGATTCCGCTGCCGTTCCGAAACGATCGGGTTGACCGCGAGAAGGCCACGGCTCCCTCCCTTTCGGAAGATTGTGACCATCCTCATCTCCGCGAACCACCTGTGCGCGGGGACCGTCCTACGACCGAATGCCTTCAAGAAACGAACGCTGAAAGCGGCGAAGACGACCGCGCTTTCACGGGCACCACGGGGAAAGGACCCTCATGAGACTGACAGTCAAGGCCGCGACGGTGGCGGCGGCCATCGCCTCCACCCTCGTACTGGCGGCGCCGGGGACCGCGTCGGCCGCCGACCCCAAGGACGGCTTCATCGGGGGGAAGATCTACCTCTTCGACGGCCACAACAACACCGGGGACGTGCTTGCGCTCGAACCGGCGGACATCCTCAACATCGGCTGGGCGTGGAACGACCGGGCCAGCTCGGTGTGGAACCTCACCAACGATCAGGTCTGCATCTGGACCGACATCGACCACCACGGCTACTACTTCAGCATCCCGGCCGGCCAGAAGCAGGAACTTCTGTTCCTGTACGACAACGCGGTGTCCTCCATCTCGGTCAGCGGCTGCGGAGGCTGAGCCGGCCGATGTGACCAACCCGCCGTCCGCCCGCGCTTCGAGGGTGGACGGCGGGATGCGGCCGCCCGGCCGGCCCGTGCCGCGGGCGGCACCCGTCAGTACCTGATCTCCACGGGTCGCCCCTCCGCGTCCCGTTCGGGGGTCTCGGGCAGCCGCTTCGCCGTACCGAGCGCGATCCGGTGCGCCGACCACGCCGCCGCCGCGGCGTCGAGCACGTCGTCGACGGGGACGCGGTCCGCCTCGCCGATCTCGTCCGGCAGCACGATCCCGGCCTCGGCGAGCAGGGCGCGCCGCAGGTTCTGGCCGCGCCAGGTCTTCTTGGCGTACGCCGGCGGCACCCCGTCGGCCAGCGCGCGGAAGGACAGTTCGGGGTGCACCTCGTGCGTCCGCCCGTCCGCGAGCCAGCACGCTCGCGCTTCCAGCAGCTTCGGCCTGAGCGCCCACGTCTGCTGGGTGAGCCGGTTGCCGGTGAGCTCCTGGCAGCGGTCGGCGGCCGCTGTGTAGTGCTGCTCCTGCCACGCCGTCCTCGGCGCGACGAGGAAGAGGCTGTGGCGCCGCACCCCCAGCAGCGCCTTGGCCGCGAGGTCCGCGGCACGCCAGCCCCGCTCCACCAGCCCCAACGGCATGTCGACCGCGACGGCGTCCACGTCGCCCGCGCGCGCGACCAGGCTCTCCAGCCGGAGATCGACCAGGGCGCCCGCGTACGCGCCGTCCGTGAGCCTGATGCCCACCCACCCCTGCTTGCCGCAGGCGTCGACCCCGAGGACGTCCATCCCGCTTCTCCTCCCGCGCACCGGACCGCCGCAACGTAGCAGTCCCCGCCGGGACAAGACCCGGCCAGGTGGCGGCACGGCTTTCCGCGCCGGTGCCCCCGGCCGTAGAGCTCCACCGGCTGATGGGTGATCACCGATGACCGGTCACCATGTGACCCGCGTCACGTTACCGGCGGTATCTGAAACAGGGCGTCGCAGGTAAATTGCGAGTACCACGTGCAGGGGAGCCGCACGGCCACATGTCCGATCAACCGCCGACGCCTCCACCGGCGTTGCGCCTTCCGTCCCTGTCTTCCCAGGGCTCACGAGCGAGAGCGAGGACCTTCCGCGATGGAGCAGCAGCACGTCGACGTCCTGGTCGTCGGCGCCGGCATATCCGGCATCAGCGCCGCACACCACCTCCTGCGCGACGATCCCGGCGGCTCGCTCGTCGTGCTCGAGCGCCGCGCCCGGGTGGGCGGGACCTGGGACCTCTTCCGGTACCCCGGGATCCGGTCGGACTCCGACATGCCCACCTTCGGGTTCGGCTTCCGCCCCTGGCGCGACGCGCGCATCCTCGCCGACGGCGGGCGGATCCGGCAGTACGTGGAGGACGCCGCGGCCGACGGCGGCATCCTGGACCGCATCCGCTTCGGCCGCCGCGCGGTCAGCGCCGACTTCTCGCGGGACACGGGGCGCTGGAGCGTCGAGGTGGTGGACGAGGGCACCGGCGAACGCGAGTCGTACAGCGCCGGCTACCTCGTCGGTGCGACCGGCTACTACGACTACGACACGCCGTACCGCCCCGAGTTCCCCGGCGAGGCCGACTACCGGGGCACTCTCGTCCACCCCCAGCAGTGGCCGGAGGGCCTCGACCACGGCGGCAAGCACGTCGTCGTCATCGGCTCCGGCGCCACCGCCATCACCCTGCTGCCCGCGATGGCCGGGACCGCCGCGAGCGTCACCATGCTGCAACGCTCGCCCACCTACGTCCTCACCCTCCCCGAGGTCGACCCGCTGACCTCGGTCCTGCAGAAGCTGCGCGCCCCCGAGGGGCTGACGTACAGGATCGTCCGGGGTCGCAACATCGCTCTTCAGCGCGGGAGTTACGCCTTCTGCCGCAGGTTCCCCCGCCTGGCCCGCAGGACGCTCCTCTCTCTCGTCCGGGTCCAGGCCGGCAAGGGCGTCGACATGCGTCACTTCAGCCCCACGTACAAGCCCTGGGACCAGCGGCTGTGCGTCGTCCCCGGCAGCGACCTGTTCAAGGCGCTCAGGAGCGGCAAGGCGTCCATCGCCACGGACCACATCGACACGTTCACCGCCGAGGGCATCCGCCTGAAGTCCGGCGAGGAACTCAAGGCCGACATCGTCGTCACCGCGACGGGCCTGAACGTCCGCCTCATGGGCGGCATGGAGGTGACCGTCGACGGCCGCCCGGTGGACGTCAGGAACCGCGTGCTCTACAAGGCCGTCATGCTCGAGGGGGTGCCGAACATGTCCCTCGTCATCGGGTACACCAACGCCTCCTGGACGCTGAAGGCGGACCTCGCCGCCGCCTGGACCGCCCGCCTGCTGGCGCACATGCGCCGCCACGGGCACGACATCGCGACCCCGGTGGCCTCCGACGGCGACCGTTCACCGTTCTCCGTCATGGGCGAGGCGCTGACCTCCGGCTACATCACCCGCGCCGACGAGGTCATGCCGCGGCAGGGCACCCGTGCCCCGTGGCGGTTGTGGAACCACTACTACCGCGACCGCGCCATGCTCCGGAGCGCCCCGATCGACGACGGTGCGCTGCGCTTCACCACGGCGGGCTGCCGGCACTCCGGCGCGGAGGCGACGGACGCGGCAGGCTCCCGGGACGCGGACGCCCGCATCGCCTGACCACCGGGCGCCACCGCTCC
>NZ_JACADT010000301.1:0-5996 GCF_013421635.1 Streptomyces sp. UH6
GTCCGGCTCAGCCCCGTTGCCCGGGCCCGAGGACGGTGAGTCCGACCTGCTCGGCGAGCCAGTGCGCGTAGGGCTCCCGCCTCTCGCGGCCGTCCACTCGGGCACTGCGTACGTGGACGAGGACGGTGTGGTCGTCGGCGGGCTCGTCCAGGTCGCGGGTGCGGGTGTTGAGCAGGAGCGTCACCTCGGCGTGCTTGGACTCGCCGTGGAAGCCCAGCCGGGGCGCGTCCGGCCAGTCCAGGCCGCTCCAGTTGATCTCGCCCGCGTTCGGGCCGATCGCCGCGGTGAAGGCGTCCTCGACGGAGCCGACCGGCAGGTCGTACAGCTCCAACTCCACCGGCAGCCGGCCTTCGTACGCGGAGGGGTCGTCCGGCAGTCCGGCTCCTTGGACGCCGAGCACCAGCGGGGGCTGGTCCTCCCACGGCACCCCGTCGAACTCCCCGTACTCCTCCTGCCCACGGAACCACGCCCGGGGCAGCTCCCCCGCCACCCGTCGCACCTCGGCGACGGAACGCAGCTCGGCGCCCACGGTGACCGTGGAGTCCGCGCGGCGGCCGAACTCCATGAGACGGCGGGCGGTGCTCAGGGCGAGCACGGGGTCGGGGGAGCGGAAGACGGGATAGGCGACGTCGTTGGACATGCGGTGACTGTGCCACGGCCCGTCGTCACAGGGCACCGCGATTTCGGCCCCGTCCGTGCGCGGACGTCCGGTCGCGGGGGCGGCCCCGGGGCGGCCCTGGGCCGCCCCGGGGTGACCGTTCCCCGGGGCCGGCGCGAGGCCATGCCCCGGGGAACGCCTCCTAGTGGGCCGTGGCGGTCAGGGCGTCGAGCTGGTCGAGGAACCACTTGGCCGGCGGGGTGGCCGTGGCCGCGGCGACGAGCCGCTTGGTGCGGTCCGCGCGCTCACCCGGCGGCATCGTCAGCCCCTCGTGCAGCGCCCGCGCCGTCGCGTTCACGTCGTAGGGGTGGACGGTGATCGCGTCGTCGCCCATCTCCTCGTGCGCCCCCGCCTCCCGCGACAGCACCAGCGCGCAGCCGTTCTCGGCGAGGACCGGCACCTCCTTGGCGACCAGGTTCATGCCGTCCCGGATCGGGTTCACCAGCGCCACGTCGGCCAGCCGGTACGCGGCCAGCGACCGCGCGAAGTCGTCCTTGAGGTTCAGCACCACCGGCGTCCAGTACGGCGTGCCGTACTCCGCGTTGATCTCGGCGGCGACCCGCGCCACCTCCGCCGTGTAGTCGCGGTAGACGGCGAGGTCCTGGCGCGAGGGGTAGGCGAAGGCGACGTGCACGACCCGGTCGCACCACTCGGGGTGGTCGTCGAGCAGCTGCCGGAAGGCGTGCAGGCCGCGGACGATGTTCTTGGACAGCTCGGTGCGGTCGACCCGCACGATCGTCTTCCGGAGGTTGCCGTCCGGGTCGTCGCCGATCTCCGCGCGGAGCTCGGCCACGCGCTGGTCGACGTCCTCCCGGCCGGCCCGCTCCCGCAGGAATTCGGCGTCGGCGCCCAGTCCGTGCACGCCGATCCGGGTGTCGCCCGTACCGCCCACGACCGCGTCGCAGCAGGCGGTGAAGGCGTCGGCCCAGCGCCGGGTGAGGAAGCCCAGGCGGTCGGCGCCGAGCATGCCGCGCAGGACGGACTCCGCGACGTCGTCGGGGAGCAGTCGGAAGTACTCCGGCGGGGCCCACGGGGTGTGCGAGAAGTGGCCGATGCGCAGGTCGGGGCGGAGCTCGCGGAGCATGCCGGGGGCCAGCGTCAGGTGGTAGTCCTGGATCAGCACCGCCGCGCCCTCGGCGGCCTCCTCGGCCAGCGCCTCGGCGAACGAGTGGTTGAACTCCTGGTAGGCGGCCCACTGGAGCCGGAACTCGCTGTCGAAAACAGGTTCGAGCGGCGTCTGGTACAGCATGTGGTGCACGAACCAGAGCACCGAGTTGGCGATGCCGTTGTACGCGGCGTGGTGCGTCTCGGCGGAGATGTCGAGCATCTTCACGCCCGGCTCGCCCACCCCGCGCCGGACCGCCTCGCGGTCGCCGTCGCTCAGGGCCGAGCAGACCCACAGGGCGCCGGCGTCCGGCCCGATCGCGGAGAGCCCGGAGACCATGCCCCCGCCGCCGCGGCGGGAGACCAGCGAGCCGTCCTCGGCGACCGAGTACGAGACGGGGCCGCGGTTGGAGGCGACCAGTACCTGAGCAGATCTTTCGGCGGAACCCATACGCGTCACCTAGCCCGGAGGGGAAAAGTCCAAACGTGCGCGGGGCCGGCGGCGGCGTCCCGCCGGGGACGGGGCGCTGCGCCGGACGGGTGACATCAGGCCACCTCGCGTGACCGGTACTCCAGGATCTCCGCCATCGGCGGCCGCTCGAGGGTGTCGACCGCGTGGGTGCGCGGCGCGAAGCCCTCCTCGGTGCGCTCGAACTGGGTGATCAGCGGCCGGACCATCTGGCCGCGCGCCAGCCGCAGCTGGGCGGTGCGGTAGATGGTGGCGGCCATCCGGCCCAGGGCCTGGCTGTCCTGGTTGCGGTGCTTGCGGACGCCGACGTCGACCTGGGCGAGGGCGTCCAGGCCCACCGTGTGCAGGGAGTCGATCAGCATGGCCAGTTCGACGCCGTAGCCCACCGGGAACGGCAGTCTCTCCAGCAGCGAGCGGCGGGCCGCGTACTCGCCGCCCAGCGGCTGCACGAAGCCGGCCAGCTGGGGCCAGTGCAGGTTGATCAGCGGGCGCGCCATCAGCTCGGTGACGCGGCCGCCCTGGCCGGCCTCGGTGCCGAGCGGACGGTCGTACATGGCCTTGACCAGCGAGATCCCGGGATCGGTGAGCAGCGGTCCGACCGTGCCGGTGACGAAGTCGGAGGAGAAGTCCCGCAGGTCCGCGTCGATGAAGCAGACGATGTCGCCGCTGGTCGCCAGCAGCGAGCGCCACAGCACCTCTCCCTTGCCGCGGACGGCGGGGACGCGGGGCAGGATGTGGTCCCGGTGCACCACCTTGGCGCCCGCCGCGGCGGCCACCTCCGAGGTGCGGTCCGAGGACGCGGAGTCGACGACCACGAGCTCGTCGACGAGCGGGACCTGCTCGACCAGGTCCCGGCGGATCGTGGCCACGATGTCGCCGACCGTGGCCTCCTCGTTGAGCGCGGGCAGCACGACGGAGACCTTCGTGCCGCTCAGGCGCTTGGCGGCGAGTATCTGGTGGAGCGGGCGATCGGCCACATGCCAGGAGCGTGTGCCCAGCCAGCTTTCGACTTCTTCCAGCACAGTCACCGGCTCCTCACTGTGTCCACCGCCTGCCTCGCGGCGGGCGGTCCGTCTCGCGTTCCGGACGACTCTCTCAACTGTCCTGGCCTTCGGTTACAGTCTTGAACATCACCAGTGACCACCGCATGTCGGGGGTCGAGTCGCTCGACTGGTGGATACGAGTCCCCTCGCGGGACACGACTCAAAACAACTGCAGAACAACAGAAGAACGCTCATCCAGAGGGGCAGAGGGATACGGCCCGATGAAGCCCCGGCAACCCTCCAGCCGCGCCCGCGTCACGCGAGGCCCCGGCTAGGGAAGGTGCCAAATCCGTCTCACGGCGAAGACGCCGCTGAGGAAGATGAGGAGAAAGGGCCTCGCCACTCATGGCTGTACAGACTGTCACGACCGATTCCGTGTCCGCGACGACCTCCGCCGCCTCCGTCGATCTCGGCCCCGCCACCGCGCTCTCCTGTCGCGAATGCGGCCACCGCGTACCGCTCGGTCCGGTCTTCGCCTGCGAGGAGTGTTTCGGGCCGCTCGAGATCGCCTACGACTTCTCCTCCTACGAGGCCGAGGAACTCCGCCGCCGCATCGAGGCCGGCCCCAGCAACATCTGGCGTTACGCCCCGCTGCTGCCCGTCCCGGCGGACGTCGCCGACAAGCCGAACCTGAACCCGGGCTGGACCAAGCTGGTCAAGGCCGACAACCTGGCCCGTGAGCTGGGCGTCACCGGCGGTCTCTACGTCAAGGACGACTCCGGCAACCCGACGCACTCCTTCAAGGACCGCGTGGTCGCCCAGGCCCTGGAGGCCGCCCGCGCCTTCGGCTTCACCACCCTCTCCTGCTCCTCCACCGGCAACCTGGCCGGCGCGGTCGGCGCGGCCGCCGCCCGGGCCGGCTTCCGCTCGTGCGTGTTCATCCCGCACGACCTGGAGCAGGGCAAGGTCGTCATGGCCGCGGTCTACGGCGGCGAGCTGGTCGGCATCGACGGCAACTACGACGACGTGAACCGCTTCTGCTCCGAGCTGATCGGCGACCCGGCCGGTGAGGGCTGGGGCTTCGTCAACGTCAACCTGCGCCCCTACTACGGCGAGGGCTCCAAGACGCTCGCGTACGAGATCTGCGAGCAGCTCGGCTGGCGGCTGCCGGACCAGCTGGTGATCCCGATCGCCTCCGGCTCGCAGTTCACGAAGATCGACAAGGGTCTGAAGGAGCTGATCCAGCTCGGCCTGGTCGAGGACAAGCCGTACCGGCTCTTCGGCGCCCAGGCGAACGGCTGCTCGCCGGTCTCCGTCGCCTACAAGGCCGGTCACGACGTGGTCCGCCCGCAGAAGCCGGACACCATCGCCAAGTCGCTGGCCATCGGCAACCCGGCCGACGGCCCGTACGTCCTGGACATCGCCCGTCGCACGGGCGGCGCGGTGGAGGACGTCACCGACGAGGAGGTCGTGGCCGGCATCCGGCTGCTGGCCCGCACCGAGGGCATCTTCGCCGAGACGGCGGGCGGTGTGACGGTCGGCGTGACCCGCAAGCTGATCGAGAACGGCCTGCTGGACCCGTCGCTCACCACGGTCGTCCTCAACACCGGCGACGGCCTGAAGACGCTGGACGCGGTGGCCGACCAGGGTCTGACCGCCACCATCCGTCCCAGCCTCGAGTCCTTCCGTGAGGCCGGTCTCGCCTGACCTCCCCCTCGCCCGTCCCGTAACCCGCCTCACCGTGACCGGAGGTCAAATCCCATGAGCGTGTCCGTTCGCATCCCGACCATCCTGCGCACCTACACCGGTGGCCAGGCCGAGGTGAGCGCCGAGGGCGCGAACCTGGGAGAGGTCATCGCGGACCTGGAGAAGAACCACACCGGCATCGCCGCCCGCGTGCTGGACGACCAGGGCAAGCTGCGGCGCTTCGTCAACGTCTACGTCAACGACGACGACGTGCGGTTCGAGCAGGGCCTGGAGACGGCCACGCCCGACGGCGGCAGCGTTTCGATCATTCCCGCCGTGGCCGGCGGCGCCTGATCCCCCCTCGCTTCCCGCGCATTTCCGGTCGCCCTCTCCGGTTCATGTCGGCGTCACATACCGCCGACATCCGGAGGGGGCGATTCTGCATGATTGGGCGCGGTACAGTTGGGGTACTCCGCGCCGAACTCGGGCCGGGTGCCGATGAGTTCCTGCCTCTCGCACGACAAGATGCAGCCAAACTGCGCGGGTTGTTTGCGCGGTTCGTTCCATCTGTCCGCCCTGACTTGACCTGAATTCCGGCGATTTCTCACCATATTCCTGGCCTGCTGTTCCCAGAATTGTCGCCCGATTGACCTGTTGCAGAGGGCAGTTGGGCAGATACATTCGGCCGCGGTCGACGCGTTCCGGCGCACGCCCGTCGCCTCGGCGGCGGGTGAGGTCTGACCCGGATCCGCGAAGTGCGGGTCTGTGCAAGGGCCAGTAATAGGGGAGTTAGGCATGGCTCAGGGCACCGTCAAGTGGTTCAACGCGGAGAAGGGGTACGGCTTCATCGCGGTCGACGGTGGTGCGGACGTCTTCGTGCACTACAGCGCGATCCAGATGGACGGCTACCGCACCCTCGAGGAAGGCCAGCGGGTCGAGTTCGAGATCTCGCAGGGCCAGAAGGGGCCGCAGGCGGACATGGTCCGGCTGGCCGGCTGAACGCAGCGACCAACATCCTGACGTGACATCGGGCCCGCGGCCCCCCTGCAGGGGCCGCGGGCCCTTTGCCGTCCCGCACCGTTCGCCCCCGCCCGCG
>NZ_JACADT010000302.1:0-5987 GCF_013421635.1 Streptomyces sp. UH6
ATCCTGCCCCGGTCCGCCTGGCTGACGCCCGGTGACCAACGGCACGCCCGGGAGGCCGGGCAGGACCGGAAGCAGGGCGAGACCAAGCCGCCGCCGAAGTACGACGACAAGGTGGTCGCCATGTTCGTCCACCACACCGACTCGCCCAACGGCTACGACTGCGCCGAGACCCCGGGCATCATCCGGCGGATCACCGCCGACCAGACGGCGGGCCGGCACTGGGACGACATCGGCTACAACTTCCTGGTGGACCGCTGCGGCACCATCTACGAGGGCCGGGCCGGCGGCGCGGACCGGCCCGTCACCGGGGCCCACACCCAGGGGTTCAACCACCGCACCGTGGGGGTCGCCGCCATCGGCACCTTCACGCAGGGCGCGGAGGTCCCCGAGGCCATGACCGAGGCCATCGCGCGGCTCGCGGCCTGGAAGCTGGGACTGTCCGGCATGGATCCGCGCGCCGACGTGCGGCTCGTGTCGAGCAACGGCAAGAGCCGGTTCGAGAAGGGCGAAACGGCGGAGCTGCCGGTCATCGCCGGACACGACGACGGCTTCCGGACGGACTGCCCGGGAGCCGCGCTCAAGGCGCACCTGCCGCTCATCCGCGAACGCGCAGCCCAGCTCCAGGGACGGACCGCGTGAGGAGCCCCGCCCGCACGGGACCCCTGACCGCGTGAGGAGCCGGCCTCACTCCTCGCCGCCCACGAAACGGTCCCAGAGCCGCGGGAACCGCTCGGCGAGCGCGTCGTCGTCCTCCAGGTCGAACGGCTCGCCCTCCGGCTCCGGCGGCGGGGCCGGGAGACCGAGGTCGGGGGTGACCAGGCCGGTCAGCCGCTCGTACGCCTCGTCCGCCGCGTAGCCGAGTTCCTCCCCGTCGCCGTCGATCTCCTCGTCGAAGTCGCCGAGCAGGTCCGCCAGCGCGTCCGGGTCGTGCAGCGCGCCCTCGAAGACCTCCCGGCCCTGACCGATCAGCCAGCACCGGAACCGGTCGAACGCGTCGTCGTCCGCGCCGTCGAGGAGCACCCAGGCCGCGCCCCACAGGTCCCGGCGGAAGGCCCGGTCGTAGCGGGACTCGAAGTGCCGGGCGAAGTCGAGGACCGACTCCGGATCGAGCTGGACGAGACGCTCCACCAGCAGGTCGGCCTGCTCCTCCGGATCGCCCCCGGCCTCCTCGCGGGCCGCGTCCACCAGTTCCCAGAACTCCGCTTCGTCCATCACGCAACCCAGCATCGTCCCTGCGGGCGGCGAACGCACCCGGGCACGACGGAGGGGGACGGCACTACTTCACCGTCCCCCTCCGGTCACCACATGACCCTTACAGGCCGTAGCGCTCCCGGGCCTCCTTCACCGCGGTGGCCTTGACCTCGCCGCGGCGGGCGAGCTGGGCCAGGGCGGCGACCACGATCGACTCGGCGTCGACGCCGAAGTGGCGGCGGGCCGCGTCACGGGTGTCGGAGAGACCGAAGCCGTCCGCGCCCAGCGAGGACCAGTCCTGCTCGACCCACTGCGCGATCTGGTCGGGGACCTGGCGCATGTAGTCGGAGACGGCGAGCACCGGGCCCTGGGCGCCGGCCAGCGCCTGGCGGAGATACGGCACCCGCTCCTCGCCGCGCAGGACGGCCGCGTCGGCCTCCAGGGCGTCGCGGCGCAGCTCGGTCCAGGAGGTCGCGGACCACACGTCGGCGGCCACGCCCCAGTCCTCGGAGAGCATCCGCTGCGCGGTGAGCGCCCAGTGGATCGCCGTGCCGGAACCCAGCAGCTGCACCCGCGGGGCGTTGGCCGCCGGGGTGAGGCCGGCGCCCTCCGCCGTGTTGAAGCGGTACAGGCCCTTGACGATGCCCTCGTCGATCGCCGCGGCGGCCGGCTTCGCCGGCTGCGGCAGCGGCTCGTTGTAGACGGTCAGGTAGTAGAAGACGTCCTGGTCCTCGCCCGGCTTCGCCTCGCCGTACATCCGGCGCAGGCCCTCCTTGACGATGACCGCGACCTCGTAGGCGAAGGCCGGGTCGTACGACAGGGCGGCCGGGTTGGTGGCCGCGATGACCGGGGAGTGGCCGTCGGCGTGCTGGAGGCCCTCACCGGTCAGGGTGGTGCGGCCCGCGGTCGCCCCGACCAGGAAGCCGCGGCCGAGCTGGTCGCCGAGCTGCCACATCTGGTCGGCCGTGCGCTGCCAGCCGAACATCGAGTAGAAGATGTAGAACGGGATCATCGCCTCGCCGTGCGTGGAGTACGCGGTCGCGGCGGCGATGAAGTCGGCCATGGAACCGGCCTCGGTGATCCCCTCGTTGAGGATCTGGCCGTTCTCGGCCTCCTTGTAGTACATCAGCTGGTCGCGGTCGACCGGCTCGTACGTCTGCCCCTTGGGGGAGTAGATGCCGAGCGACGGGAAGAGCGACTCCATGCCGAAGGTGCGCGCCTCGTCGGGGACGATCGGCACCCAGCGCTTCCCGGTCTCCTTGTCGCGGACCAGGTCCTTGATCAGGCGGACGAACGCCATGGTGGTGGCGACGTTCTGCGAGCCGGAGCCCTTGTCGAAGGAGGTGAACGCCTTGTCGGCCGGGGCCGGGAGCGGCGCGAGGGGGTGGACGCGGCGGGCCGGGGCCGGACCGCCGAGCGCCGCGCGGCGCTCCTGGAGGTAGCGGACCTCGGCCGAGTCGGCGCCCGGGTGGCCGTAGGGGACGACGCCGTCGGTGAAGTCGCTGTCCTTGATCGGGAGGTCCAGCGCGTCCCGCATGCGCTTGAACTCGTCCGTCGACAGCTTCTTCATCTGGTGGTTGGCGTTCTTGGACGCGAAGCCCTCGCCGAGGGTGTGGCCCTTGACCGTCTGCGCCAGGATCACCGTCGGGGCGCCCTTGAACTCCACGGCCGCCTTGTACGCGGCGTACACCTTGCGGGGCTCGTGGCCGCCGCGGGAGAAGTGGAAACAGTCGAGGATCTTGTCGTCGCTCAGCAGCTTCGCCATCTCGGCGAGCGCCGGGTCCTTGCCGAAGAAGTCCTCGCGGATGTAGGCGGCTCCGCGCGTCTGGTACGTCTGGACCTGGGCGTCCGGCACCTCGCGCAGACGGCGGACCAGCGCGCCGGTGGTGTCGAGCTGGAGCAGCTCGTCCCAGGCGGAGCCCCAGAGGGTCTTGACGACGTTCCAGCCGGCGCCGCGGAACTGGGCCTCCAGCTCCTGCACGATCTTGAAGTTGGCGCGGACCGGGCCGTCGAGGCGCTGGAGGTTGCAGTTGATGACGAAGGTCAGGTTGTCCAGACCCTCGCGGGCCGCCAGGGCGAGCGCCGCGGTCGACTCCGGCTCGTCCATCTCGCCGTCGCCGAGGAACGCCCACACGTGCGAGGCGGAGACGTCCTTGATGCCGCGGTTGGTCAGGTAGCGGTTGAACCGCGCCTGGTAGATCGCGGAGAGCGGGCCCAGGCCCATGGAGACCGTCGGGAACTCCCACAGCCAGGGCAGGCGGCGCGGGTGCGGATAGGACGGCAGACCCTCGCCGCCGGACTCGCGGCGGAAGTTGTCCAGGTGGGCCTCGGTGAGGCGGCCGTCCAGGAACGCGCGGGCGTAGACGCCGGGGGAGGCGTGGCCCTGTACGTAGATCTGGTCGCCGGAGCCGGGAGCCTCGGGGGACTCCTTGCCCTTGAAGAAGTGGTTGAAGCCGGTCTCGTACAGCCAGGCCGCGGAGGCGAAGGTCGCGATGTGGCCGCCGACGCCGTACTTGCTGCCGCGGGTCACCATGGCGGCCGCGTTCCAGCGGTTCCAGGCCGTGATCCGGGCCTCCATCTCCGGGTCGCCGGGAACCTCGGGCTCACCGGCGGTGGGGATGGTGTTGATGTAGTCGGTCTCGAGGAGCTTGGGCAGCGCGACACCCGCGCCCTCGGCACGCTCCAGGGTGCGGCGCATCAGGTACGCGGCACGGTGCGGGCCGGCGGCCTCGGCGACCGCGTCGAGCGAGGCCTGCCACTCGGCGGTCTCCTCGCGGTCGCGGTCCGGAAGCTGGTCCAGCGCGCTGTGCGGGAATCCGTGGGGCCGGATGGCGTGGGGGTCGGTCATGTCGCCGCCTTCCTCAGTCGAAGGGGTGCGGATGCGCGCGGGGGTGCGCGCGGTGCGGGGTGCCCTTGGTCTTTGGCAGGACAGGGCGAGGTCGGGCCTCCGGGTGGGAAGCCCGCGGCGACTGTAACTCCCTGATCGATGATCGATCAAAGGGGGGAGCGGTAAAACTTGCCGAACCGGCAAAAGTCGGCACGCAGTGCCATGTGTTTCGCCCGGTAGTAGACACCGCGTGCCGTGGAATCGCAGGTCACGGCCGGGTTCGCGCCTGCGCTCGTATGGTGAGGGGCCCGCTCAGGCGGAGGCGTCGGGACGCGGCGCGCAGCCGAGGACGTGCCCCTTGACGAGGTCCGCGATCCGCGGGTCGCGGCGGCGGAAGGCCGCCACCAGTTCCTCGTGCTCCTCGGCGTAGGACTGCTGGACGGTGCCCAGCCACCGGATCGACAGCGCCGTGAACACCTCGATGCCCAGCCCCTCCCAGGTGTGCAGCAGGACCGAGTTGCCGGCCGCGCGCACCATCTCCCGGTGGAACGCCACCGTGTGGCGCACCTGGCCCGCGGCGTCGGAGAGCCGGTCGGCCTCGTGCAGGGCCTCCACGTGCGGCTCCAGGGTGGAGCAGTCGTCCGCCAGCCGGTCCGCCGCCAGCTCGGCCGCGATGGCCTCCAGGCCGGCCCGGACGGGGTAGCTCTCCTCCAGGTCGGCGGCGGTCAGGTTGCGCACCCGCACGCCCTTGTTGGGGGCGGACTCGATCAGCCGCAGCGACTCCAGCTCCCGCAGGGCCTCGCGCACCGGGGTCTGGCTGACCTCCAGCTCGGTGGCGATGCGCCGCTCGACGATGCGCTCGCCCGGCTTCCAGCGCCCGCTGACGATTCCCTCCACGATGTGCTCGCGGATCTGTTCGCGCAGCGAGTGGATGACGGGCGCGGTCATGGGGGCTCCTTCGGGCAGGGGCGACCTGCGGCCAGGGCCCCCGAGGGCGTTCGACGCTTAGACAATACGGCTGCGGAGCGTGTCTGCCGAGGCGCATCCGGGCGCTGAGACGCAGGTGAGACGAGGCTTACATCACGGACCGGGCATTTCGTCGGTGCGGTCCCGAGCGCTCCTGGACCGTCCTTGACCTGCGTTTGACGCGCGCTTCACCCGGCCTTAACGCACCGCGCCCCCGCCCGGGGAGTCCGGGCGGGGGCGCGGCGGGGGTACGCGGCGTGGTTACAGGCCGAGCTCGACCTCGAACTCGCCGGCCTCCAGGATCGCCTTGACCGCGGTCAGGTAACGGGCGGCGTCCGCGCCGTCCACCAGACGGTGGTCGTAGGAGAGCGTCAGGTAGGTCATGTCGCGGACCGCGATGACCGGGCCGTCCTCGGTCTCAATGACGGCCGGACGCTTCACCGTGGCGCCGATGCCCAGGATGGCGACCTGGTTCGGCGGAACGATGATGGTGTCGAACAGCGCACCGCGCGAGCCGGTGTTGCTGATCGAGAAGGTACCGCCGGCCAGCTCGTCCGGGGTGATCTTGTTGGCGCGCACCTTGCCCGCCAGCTCCGCCGTGGCCTTGGCGATGCCGGCCAGGTTGAGGTCGCCGGCGTTCTTGATGACCGGGGTCATCAGGCCCTTCTCGGCGTCCACCGCGATACCGATGTTCTCGGCGTCGAAGTAGGTGATCGTGCCCTCGGCCTCGTTGATCCGGGCGTTGATGACCGGGTGGGCCTTCAGCGCCTGGGCCGCCGCCTTCACGAAGAACGGCATCGGGGAGAGCTTGACGCCCTCACGGGCCAGGAAGGCGTCCTTGGCCTGGTTGCGCAGGCGCATCAGGCGGGTGACGTCGACCTCGACCACGGAGGAGAGCTGGGCCTGCTCGCGCAGGGCCTTGACCATGTTGTCGCCGATGACCTTGCGGATCCGCGGCATCTTCACGGTCTGGCCGCGCAGCGGGGACGCCTCGAGGACCGGG
>NZ_JACADT010000303.1:0-5960 GCF_013421635.1 Streptomyces sp. UH6
TCCCAGTCCCCGCGGGCGACGGGGAGGTAGAGCGTGAAGGTGCTGCCCTCGCCGACGCCGGAGCGGGCGGTGACGGCGCCGCCGAGCAGATGGGCGATCTCACGGCTGATGGACAGGCCCAGACCGGTGCCGCCGTACTTGCGGCTGGTGGTGCCGTCGGCCTGCTGGAACGCCCCGAAGATGGCCTCCAGGTGCTGTTCGGCGATGCCGATGCCGGTGTCCTTGACCTGGAAGGCGATCACCGGGCCGCCGCGGTGCACGAAGGGCGGCACCTCGCCGGCCTCGGCGGTCTCGATGCGCAGTTCGACGCTGCCGTGCTCGGTGAACTTCACCGCGTTGGAGAGCAGGTTGCGCAGCACCTGGCGCAGCCGCGCGTCGTCGGTGAGCAGCTGGCCCGGGACGCCGGGCGCGGTGCTCACCGTGAAGTCGAGGTTCTTCTGGGTGGTCATCGGCCGGAAGGTGGCCTCGACGTACTCGACCAGCTGGCGCAGCGGCACCTGCTCGGGGTTGATGTCCATCTTGCCCGCCTCGACCTTGGACAGGTCGAGGATGTCGTTGATCAGTTGCAGCAGGTCCGAGCCGGCGGAGTGGATGATGCCGGCGTACTCGACCTGCTTCGGCGTCAGGTTGCGCGTGGGGTTCTGCGCGAGCAGCTGGGCGAGGATCAGCAGGCTGTTGAGCGGGGTGCGCAGCTCGTGGCTCATGTTGGCCAGGAACTCCGACTTGTACTTCGACGCCAGCGCCAGCTGCTGGGCGCGGGCCTCGAGTTCCTGGCGGGCCTGCTCGATCTCCAGGTTCTTGGTCTCGATGTCCCGGTTCTGGGCCGCGAGCAGCGCGGCCTTCTCCTCCAGCTCGGCGTTGGAGCGCTGCAGTTCGTCCTGCTGCACCTGGAGTTCGGCGGACCGGGCCTGGAGTTCGGCGGTGAGCCGCTGGGACTCGTCGAGCAGTTCGTCGGTGCGGGCGTTGGCGACGATGGTGTTGACGTTGACGCCGAGCGTCTCCATCAGCTGTTCCAGGAAGTTCTGGTGCACCAGGGTGAACGGCGTGAAGGAGGCCAGCTCTATGACGCCGAGCACCTGCTCCTCGACGACGATCGGCAGCACCACCAGGCTGCCCGGGGGCGCCTCGCCGAGCCCGGAGGAGATGCTGACGTAGTCGCCGGGAACCTGCTGGACGACGATGGTGCGGCGGCTGCGCGCGGCCTGGCCGACCAGGGACTCGCCGAGCCGGTAGCGGGCGTGGCCCTCGAACTCGGCGGGCCGCCCGTAGGAGCCGACCAGGCTCAGCTCGGTCTCGCCCTCGTTCTCCTCGGCGAGGTAGAAGGCGCCGTACTGGGCGGCGACCAGCGGGGTCAGCTCGTCCATGACCAGTTCGGCGACGACGGCCAGGTCGCGGTGGCCCTGCATCAGGGAGGAGAACTTGGCCAGGTTGGACTTGAGCCAGTCCTGTTCCTGGTTGGCCCGGGTGGTCTCGCGCAGGGACTCCACCATCGAGTTGATGTTGTCCTTGAGCTCGGCGACCTCGCCGGAGGCGTCGACGGTGATGGAGCGGGTCAGATCGCCCTCGGCCACGGCGCTGGCGACCTCGGCGATCGCGCGGACCTGGCGGGTGAGGTTGCCGGCCAGCTCGTTGACGTTCTCGGTGAGCCGCTTCCAGGTGCCCGAGACGCCCTCGACCTCGGCCTGGCCGCCGAGGCGGCCCTCGCTGCCGACCTCGCGGGCGACGCGGGTGACCTCCGCGGCGAACGAGGAGAGCTGGTCGACCATCGTGTTGATGGTCGTCTTCAGTTCGAGGATCTCGCCGCGCGCGTCGACGTCGATCTTCTTGGACAGGTCGCCCCGGGCCACGGCGGTGGTCACCAGGGCGATGTTGCGCACCTGGTTGGTCAGGTTGTTCGCCATGGAATTGACGTTGTCGGTCAGGTCCTTCCAGGTGCCCGCCACGTTGGGGACCCGGGCCTGGCCGCCGAGCTGGCCCTCGGTGCCCACCTCGCGGGCCACGCGGGTGACCTCGTCGGCGAAGGCGGAGAGCGTGTCGACCATGGTGTTGATCACGCCGGCCAGCGCGGCGACCTCGCCCTTGGCCTCGACGGTGATCTTCTGCGAGAGGTCGCCCTTGGCGACCGCGGTCGCCACCTGCGCGATGGAGCGCACCTGACCGGTCAGGTTGGACGCCATCACGTTGACGTTGTCGGTGAGGTCCTTCCAGGTGCCGGAGACGCCGCGCACGGTGGCCTGGCCGCCGAGGTTGCCCTCGGTGCCCACCTCGCGGGCCACGCGGGTGACCTCGTCGGCGAAGGCGGAGAGCTGGTCGACCATCGTGTTGATGGTCTCCTTCAGCTCCAGGATCTCGCCGCGGGCGTCGACCCGGATCTTCTGGGAGAGGTCGCCCTGGGCCACCGCGGTGGTGACCTCGGCGATGGAGCGCACCTGGGCGGTCAGGTTGTCGGCCATCACGTTGACCGACTCGGTGAGGTCCTTCCAGGTGCCGGAGACGCCCTTGACGTCGGCCTGGCCCCCGAGACGGCCCTCGGTGCCCACCTCGCGGGCGACCCGGGTGACCTCGTAGGAGAACGCGGAGAGCTGGTCGACCATCGTGTTGATGGTGTTCTTCAGCTCGAGGATCTCGCCGCGCGCGGTGACGTTGATCTTCTGCGACAGGTCGCCCTTGGCGACCGCGGTGGCGACCTGGGCGATGGAGCGGACCTGGGCCGTCAGGTTGCCGGCCATGGAGTTCACGGAGTCGGTGAGGTCGCGCCAGGTGCCGGAGACGCCCTTGACGTCGGCCTGCCCGCCGAGGATGCCCTCGGTGCCGACCTCGCGGGCCATGCGGGTGACCTCGTCGGCGAAGGAGGAGAGCTGGTCGACCATCGTGTTGATGGTGTTCTTCAGCTCGAGGATCTCGCCGCGGGCGTCGACGGTGATCTTCTGCGACAGGTCGCCCTTGGCGACCGCGGTGGTCACCTGGGCGATGTTGCGGACCTGGTCGGTGAGGTTGCCGGCCATGAAGTTGACCGAGTCGGTGAGGTCGCGCCAGACGCCGCCGACGCCGGGCACCTCGGCCTGGCCGCCGAGGCGGCCCTCGCTGCCGACCTCGCGGGCGACGCGGGTGACCTCGTCGGCGAACGAGGAGAGCTGGTCGACCATCGTGTTGACGGTGTTCTTCAGCTCGAGGATCTCGCCGCGCGCGTCGACGTCGACCTTCTGCGACAGGTCGCCCTTGGCGACCGCGGTCGCCACCTGGGCGATGTCGCGGACCTGGGTGGTGAGGTTGCCGGCCATGGCGTTCACCGAGTCGGTGAGGTCGGCCCAGGTGCCGGAGACGCCCGGCACCTCCGCCTGACCGCCCAGCGTGCCCTCGGTGCCGACCTCGCGGGCGACCCGGGTCACCTCGGAGGTGAACAGGGAGAGCTGGTCGACCATGCCGTTGAAGACGGTGGCGATCTCGCCGAGGAGACCGTCCTCCTCGTCGGAGAGCCTGGTCCCGAAGTCGCCGTCGCGTACCGCCGTGAGACCGGCCAGGAGCTGCCTCAGCTCCGCCTCGCCGACCTTCCCGCCCCCGCGCGGGGACCGCGACCGCGGCGCGCCACGCGTACCTTCGACCGCCGTCGCCTCAGCCACGACCGACCCCACTTTCCCTCATCGTTGCCATGACGCAGTGATGCCATGGACGAAAGGCCGCACGGCGAACCCCTCGCCTACCCGGAATTCCCAGCACCATGCTTCCGGTTTTCCACCCATGCCAAAGGACGACTCCGGAGGTTACTTCACCTTGTGAAGGAAGTGAAAACACCCCTCGCCCCTGGGTACCGACGGGTGCGATTTCCGGCCGCCTCCGCTTCCTGCCTGCCCCTCTCCACCGTACGACCCCGGGGAGGCTTGCGCCGGGACCTTCCTGCGGGCGTACCGTGGCACGGCGGATCCCTCCGGAACCGTCGCGGAAAATTCGCAGGTGTGCGGCGTTTGAGCCGGGGTATCGGGAGCCAGACGTTTCCGTCGCGCCCTCCCGCCCGCGCGGGGAGGTGCGCCGCGCCGACACTGCCGTCGCAACCGGTGGCGAGTGCATGTATCAGAGGAGTTCAGCGGTGGCAGGGCATGAAGTTTCCAGCAGACTCGTCGAGCTGCTGACGGCCAAGGACGAACAGCTCGCCTCCGCCTGGGTGGAGGCCGTCTCGCGCACGCTGCGCGGGCGGATGTCGCTGGCCGAGCTCGAGCGTGAGCTCGGCGAGCTGTACACGGCCCTGGTGGACGGACTGCGCAAGGGCGCGTTCGACTGGCAGGGGGACGCCTACGCGGAGCTGCGGGCGCTGCTCGCCGAGCTGTCCCGCAGCCGGGCCCGGCAGGGCTTCACGCCCACCGAGACCGCGACCAGCGTGCTGGCCTGCAAGGACATCCTCGCGCCGACGACGGACACCCCGGCCGCGGACGTCCACGCCTACCTCCACCTCGGCAAGCTGATGGACGCCTTGGCGCTGTTCACGCTGGAGGTCTACGCCAAGACCCGTGAGGAGATCATCAGCGCGCAGTCCGAGCAGCTGATGGAGCTCTCCACCCCGGTCGTGAAGCTGTGGGAGGGCGTGGTCGCCGTCCCGCTGGTGGGGACGCTGGACTCCGCCCGCACCCAGGTGGTCATGGAGAAGCTCCTCCAGGCTTTGGTCGACGTCGACGCCGACCAGGCGATCATCGACATCACCGGGGTCCCCGCGGTGGACACCGAGGTCGCCCAGCACCTGCTGAAGACCGTGGTGGCGGCCCGCCTGATGGGCGCCGAGTGCATCATCTCCGGCATCCGTCCGCAGATCGCGCAGACCATCGTCGCGCTGGGCATCCAGTTCGGCGACATCGTCACCAAGGCGTCCCTCGCCGACGCCCTCAAGCACGCGCTCCGCCGCGGCGGGGCCGACGTCACGACCAGTGGCGGCCAGGCGTGACCGAGCGCGTACCCGTCCTGAAGATCGGTGACGTCCTCCTGGTCTCCATCCAGGTCGACCTGGAGGACCAGATCGTCCTGGACCTCCAGGAGGACCTGGCCGCCCGGATCGTGGAGTCCGGCGCCCGGGGCGTCGTCATCGACATCACCGCGGTGGAGATCGTCGACTCGTTCGTGGGCCGCATGCTGGCCACCACCGCGGCCATCTCCCGGATGCTCGACGCGGAGACCGTCGTCGTCGGCATGCGGCCGGCCGTGGCCATCACCCTCGTCGAACTGGGCCTGTCGCTCGGTGGGGTGCGGACCGCTCTCTCGCTGGAGAAGGGCCTGGACATGCTGGCCCGGCCGGGCGACGACCGTCCGGCACAACGATGAACAGGCCCCTGCCCGAGCTCGGCGCCGAGGACCAGACCCTGCCGATAGCCTCCAACGACGACGTGGTGCGGGCCCGGCAGCTGGTGCGGACGCTCGCCCAGCGCTGCAAGCTCTCGCTGGTCGACCAGACCAAGCTGGTGACCGCCGCGAGCGAGCTGGCGCGCAACACCCTCGTCTACGGAGGAGGCGGGGTCCTGCGGATCGGTCTGGTCCACCGGGACGGAAGGGCCGGGGTGACCGCGGTGTTCGACGACTCGGGGCCCGGCATCCCCGACGTCGACCAGGCGCTGACCGACGGCTGGACCTCCGGCGGAGGTCTCGGGCTCGGCCTCAGCGGCGCGCGCCGTCTCGTCGACGAGTTCGTCCTGGACACAGAGGCCGGCGGCGGCACCCGGGTCTCGGTGACCAAATGGGGCCGCTGACCTGGGCGGTCCTGGACGCGGAGGATGTGGTCTGGCTCCGCGACCAGGAATCGTTCCCCGCCGCCGCCCGGATCGCGGCCGTGTCCGTGGCCCGGCGCATCGGCTTCGACGAACAGCGCTGCGCGGAGGTCGCCCTCGCGGTGAGCGAGGCGGCGACCAACCTGCGCCGGCACGCCGTCGACGGCGCGCTCCTGCTGCGCGTGGTGCGGACCCGGCAGGACGCCGGCGTCGAGT
>NZ_JACADT010000304.1:0-5960 GCF_013421635.1 Streptomyces sp. UH6
ACACCCAACCCGAACCCACCACCGTCCTCCCCGGACCACACGACCTCGACCCCACAAAAATCTTCACCACACACGCGACACAGGCGACCGAGCCGACGCAGGCAACCGACCGTCCGGAACCGGAACCGGAACCGACCGCGCATCCCCCGCGCTCCTGGCGTGCGCCGCTCGCCGTCCTCGCGCTCGTGGCGGTCGCGGTGTTCGGCGCCTGGGGGATCGTGACCGCGCTGTCCGACCCGGACGGCACCGGCGGCACCGGCCGCTCCGGCCGCTCCGGGGCCACGCACCGGGCGAGCCCGTCCGACGACGCGGCCGAGGCCGGCCACGCCTTCGTCGACGTGTCCCGGGGCGACTGCTTCCGCAACGCCGGGACCATGCGGGACATGGACTTCAAGCCGGCCGAGTGCGGTGCGGGTGACGTGTTCGAGGTTCTGCGTGCCTTCGAGAACACCACCGACCGCAGCGTGTGCGACTACGTCGACCACGTCGAGTGGCGCTACGCCGTCCGCGGTCCGGACATGACGGTCTGTCTGGTGTACCGCCATCGCGACGGCGCCGCGTACAACGCGGACCGGGGCGACTGCGTCGGCGGCGGCCCCGACGGGAAGGTGACCGTGGAGCAGTGCCGTCCGTCGGGTTTCGTGGTCGCCGGCCGCATCGAGGGCGAAAGTTCCCCGGCCGACTGCGAGCGAGTCCCCCACAACAAGAGGGACCACTACTTCACCGTGGAAGGCTCACCCGAACTGAACGTCCGCCTGTGCATGGGCAGGATCGCACCCGACACCGCCTAGGGCCTGTTGCGAAAGTCGATCTAGCCAGCTTTTGCACGTCTTGGTGCGCGCCTAAGTGGTCGGCTCCGTACATCCTTCGGGGGTTGATCACGCTGTCGACGCAACAGAAGCTTCTTCGTAGTGATCGGCGGTGTGCCGGTCGAGCCTGGCCAGCAGATCGTCAAGGTCGGAGGTGGTGAACTTCCACTGGAATGGCTGTGCCGTGGCGTTGTAGCGGTCTTCGAATTCTCGGAGCCGGTCCCTGACCTCGGTGAGGTCGGCGAAGTCGTTGGGTGAGACCACCTTGCGCTGGACGACGGAGAAGTAGATCTCCACCTGGTTCGGCCAGGAGGCATGAACGGGTGTGTGGACCATGACTGTGTTCGGGAACGCCGCGGTCAGCCGGGCGGTGGCCTTCTGCCCGCGGTGGGAGGAACCGTTGTCCACGATCCAGAAGACGCGCTTGGCGCTGGCGTAGGGCTCGGTGCTCATGACCTGGGTGACCAGGTTCATGAACGGGATGATGCCGGCGCGTTCTTCGGTGCGGCCGAACACCTTCGCCCGGTGGACGTCGTAGGCGGCCAGGTAGGCCAGGGCGCCGCCGCGTCCGTAGGTGTGGCTGACGCGTATCGCGCGGGCCTTGCCGGGGGCGAGGGTGGGATGGCAGCGGCAGCGGGCCTGGATGGAGGTCTTCTCGTCTGCACTGATCACGTACTCGTCATCGCCCAGCTGTTCGCCCTGCCAGGTGCGGGCGTACAGGTCCAGTACCCGGGCGGCCTTCAGCCGGAAGCCGGGGTCGGTGATGAAGATCCAGGAGCGGTGCTGCCAGGGCTTGATCGCATCCTCGGTCAGCCAGCGGCGCACGGTGGAGGACGACACGAACGCAGCGATGCCCCGCCGGACGGCCTCGCGGGCCAGTTCCGGGCACGACCAGCGAGCCAGTGGCACCCCGCTCTCGGCGGGCAGTCGGCAGGCCAGCGCCTTGACCTCGGTGGCCTGCAGCGGTGTGAACGAGGCGGGATGGCCGCAGCGTTGACGGTCTTTCAGCCCAGGCAGGCCCTGTGCGGCGAACCGGCCACGCCAGCGGCGCACGGTGTCCAGGTGCAGGCCCGTCTCCCGGGCGATGCGCGCGTTGGAGCGGCCGCGCGCGGCGTGCAGGACGACGTGTGCACGCACCCGCAGCCGGTGCTCGGTCTTGTGGCCGTAGGCCATCTTCTTCAGCCGCACGCGTTCGGCTGCACTCGGGGCTATCGGACAGGCGCTGCGGACGGGCATGGTGGGCGAACCGTTCGGCCGAAGTGGATCATGGCAAGTCGCAGTCTGCCCCGCCCGCCGCCAGGATGGAGCCCAGATGTCGCGGGTGGGGCCATCTACTGGTCCAGCTGCGAGCCGTCGCTGCAACCGGGAATCCCGTGATCACCTCAGGTGTTGACCCTCCGGTCAGCACCAGTCGTGTAAAGGACCTTTCGTGCGCGCCATACAGATCGATCGCTTCGGCACCCCCGACGTCCTCGACGTCGTCGATGCTCCCGAGCCTGAACCGGGCACTGGGGATGTGCTGGTCCGGACTGTCGCGACCAGCATCAATCCCGTCGACGACAAGACGCGAGAAGGGGCCATTGGCGAAGGAACGCCGCCACTGCCGATGACGCTTGGCTGGGACCTGGCCGGCATCGTGGTCGACGGCGGCAGCAGTGGGCTGCGCGCCGGGGAACGCGTCATCGCCATGTCGCACCAGCTCGGCTCCGGCCGGGGGACCTGGGCCGATCTGGTCGCGCTTCCAGCACGGGCCGTCGCCCCTGCGCCGCAGGCGGTCAGCCTGGCCGAGGCGGCCACCTTGCCGCTTCCCGGACTGACGGCTTGGCAGACCCTGGACTGGCTTGCGGTGAAGGCCGGTGAGCGGCTGCTGATCGCCGGTGCCGCAGGTGCGGTTGGCGGGTTGGCGCTGCAGATCGCCCGTGCGCGCGGCGTCAAGGTCGACGCTCTGGTCTCCCGATATGCCCAGGTCGCCTTCGCCCGCGAGCACGGTGCCGACCTTGTCACCACCGACCGCCGCGCTCTTCAAGACCGCAGCTATGACGCTGTCTTCGATACCTTCGGGACGTTCGTGACCGAGGCAGTGGCAGATGGCGGCCGGTATGCGTCGATCGCCACCCAAGCAGGTCCAGTACCCGACCTGTCTTCCCGCGGTGTGCGTACCACCGTCAACCAGGTGCGTGAGGACGGCGCGGGACTGAACGAACTCACCAAGCTCGTCGACCGCGGCTCCTTGCGGCTGCGTGTGCACTCCACCTTCGGCCTCCAAGAGATCCAAGCCGCACACGAACGCTTCCTCCAAGGCAGCCTGGCAGGAAAGATCACCGTGATCTTCTGAGCACCCCCTCCACGTCTCGCGCACAACACCGGCCCCGGAGTCAACCCCCGAAGGATTTGCGCGGCCGACCACTAAGGTGGTCGAGGCGTGGCCGCGGGGCCGGGCCGGGCCTGGGCTGGGGAGGGGTCGTCATCGACCGAGTGGAAGTCAACGGCGTCCAGGCGGACAGCGAGGATCTGAAACTGCTTGCGCAGGTCAACTACGCGCATTTCACCTCGATGCAGGTACGTGGAGGCGCAGTACGGGGCCTGGATCTGCACCTGAGGCGACTGGATGAGAGCGCGCGCGAGATGTTCGGCAGAGGCCTGGACGCCGAGCGGGTGCGGGCCTGTGTGCGGCATGCCCTAGGCGGAGGCCCGGACGCAGTGTCGGTCCGGGTGACCGTCTTCACCCGAAGGCTGGACGCCGTGCTGCACGGCGAGGCCGTGGAACCGGAGGTAGCGGTGGCGACGAGCGCCCCGGCCGAGGCACGGACCGAACCAGTGCGGCTGCGAGCGGTGGAGTACGAGCGGGACCTGCCGCACGTCAAGCACGTCGGGACGTTCGGGCTCATTCACCACTGGCGGCAGGCGGTGCTCGCCGGGTACGACGACGCGCTGTTCACCGACCGGCACGGGCGGATCAGCGAGGCGTCGGTCTGGAACATCGGCTTCTATGACGGGGAGCGGGTCACCTGGCCCGAGGCCGCCGCGCTGCCGGGCATCACGATGCAGTTGCTGCAGCGGGGCCTGGAGGCCAGGGGCATCCCATTCGAGCGGCGCGAGGTCCGGCTCAACGACATCGCGGCCCGTGCATCCAGTTCCCCGGTCTTCTCTGCCTTCCTGGCGAACTCGATCTCGCCGGCCGTTCCGGTCGCGGGCATCGATGGGACGGCGCTGGCCATCTACCCGACCGTTACGGGCCTGCTCATGGACTGCTACGAGGTCAACCCCTGGCAGACCGTCTAGCGTTTGCTGGGAAAATGCTGGTCACAGCCACTCGTTGAGGAGTGCGACCAGTACGGTCGCCTCGTAGCGGACGGCGAGCTTGTCGTATCTCGTGGCCACGGCGCGGTGGCGCTTGAGGCGGTTGATCCCGCATTCGACGGCATGGCGTTCGCGGTAGTCGGTCTTGTCGAACTTCGGCGGCCGACCGCCCCGGGACCCTAGCTTCTGCCGGTTGCGGACCCGGTCTGCGGGGACCGGGATGGTCGCCTTGATGCCCCGCCTGCGCAAATAGGCCCGGTTGCTACGGGAGTCGTACGCCTTGTCGGCCCGGACCCGGACCGGCCGCTTGCGCGGCCTTCCGAGCTCCAGCCGGGGAACCCGGATGGCTTCCAGGACCGGCTCGAACTGCGGGGAGTCGCCCCGCTGCCCAGCCGTGATCACGACGGACAGCGGCTTCTGGTCCTGCTCGACGGCGAGGTGAATCTTGGTCGTCAGCCCACCTCGGGAGCGTCCGAGGCCGTGGTCGGCTGGCTCGACGAAGATGCCGCCGGCCGGCTCCTTTTGCAGGTCCCCCTTTTTGCTGCCCCGGCGGCGTGCTGGTGGGCCCGGCAGACGGTGGAGTCGACGTTCACCTCCCAAGTGATCAGACCCTTTGCGTCCGCCTGGGCCTGGAGGTGAGTGACGATCCGGGCCCAGGTGCCATCGCGCTGCCAGCGCCGGAACAGGTCATAGACACGGTCCCACGGGCCGTACCGCTCGGGCACATCGCGCCAGGGAGCACCGGTCCGGGTCCGCCACCGTATGCCGTCTATCAGCTGCCGCCGCGTCCACACTCGCGGACGGCCCGGCTTGACGCCCGTCGGCAGCAGAGGCTCCAGCCGGGCCCACTGGCCGTTCGTCAGATCACCACGCCCCACAGAACGTGATCATCAACGAACAAGATCCACTTTCGCAACAGACCCTAGGCAGGGCGTGGCGACCGCGCGTTCCCCAGGGGTCCGCCCCCCGAGGAACGCACGGTCGCCGACCTCACGTCCGGTCAGCAGTACGACCAGCCGGTGGGCCAGGACTTGAAGTTGTCGGCGGACATCCAGCCGTAGTCCGAGGCGCTGGTTCCCCCCGCCACACGTCCGTACAGCCACAGGTTCCCGGCGTCGTTGTAGCCGCCGCACCAGAAGTAGAACGTGGTGTTGGTACTCACGCTGCGCTGGTTGGGACAGGAGGCGGAGGGACCGTTCTTCAGGTTGTAGGTCCCCTTCATGACCCCCTGGCCGCCGCCGTTGACGCCGCCGTAGACGTTGCAGTACACGGCCTGGGAGCCGGCGTGCGAGGTACCCGCCGTGGCGGCCCCCATCCCGCCGAGCAGCAGAAGGGTGGTCAGGACGGACGCGGTGTTGCGTCCCGCACGGGTGCGCAAGAACATGTGCCCCTCCGAGTGGAGTAGAGGATCCCCGGTGGGGATCCGTTGAGCCGCGACTCTAGGAGCGGCGAGGGGCGGCATTCATCCGCCGGACGTTGACTTTGTCCGTCAACCTTTGCCGTAGAAACGTCCGGCTCGTCACCTCTGCTACGACACGTCGGTCGACCCCGCGTCGACGGGATCTCCCGGGACTCCGGGAAGCCCCCGGGGTGCTCGCGCGATGCCGGGGGGGCGGAGCGGCGAAGTGGAGTGGCGGCGGGCACGGCCGGCGGGTCTGAGATCCTGGGCCCCATGAGCACACCACCGGACGGACTGCCCGTCTACCGCGTCCTGACCGGACCGGACGACGCCGCGTTCTGCCGAAGGGTGAGCGAAGCGCTCGCCCTCGGCTACGAGTTGCACGAAGGCCCCGCCGTCACCTTCGACGGCGAGCGCGTCGTCGTCGCCCAGGCGGTGCTCTGGCCCAGGGG
>NZ_JACADT010000305.1:0-5931 GCF_013421635.1 Streptomyces sp. UH6
CTCCCGCGGTTCCAGGCGGACGACGATCCCCTTGGAGGTGGGCGTGTTGCTGACGTCGGCCACGCTGTCCAGCGGAACCAGCACGTTGGTCTCCGGGTAGTACGCCGCCGCGCAGCCCCGCGCGGTGGGGTAGGGGACCACGCGGAAGTCCTCGGCGCGGCGCTCGACGCCGTCGCGCCAGACGCCGACCAGGTCGACGGCGTCGCCCTCCGCGAAGCCCAGGGCGCGGAGGTCCGCGGGGCTGACGAGGACCACGCGGCGCGAGCCGTGGATCCCGCGGTACCGGTCGTCGTTCGTGTACGGCACGGTGTTCCACTGGTCGTGGGAGCGCAGGGTCTGGAGGATCAGGTGGCCCTCCGGAGCGCTCAGGGCCTCGAACTCGTTGCGGCTGAAGAGCGCCTTGCCGCTCGGCGTGGGGAAGTGGCCCTCGTTGACCGGGTTGGGGAGCCCGAAGCCGCCGGGCCGGGAGACCCGGGTGTTGAAGTCCTCGAAGCCCGGCACCACCCGCGAGATGTGGTCGCGGATACAGCCGTAGTCCGCCTCGAACCGCTCCCACCGCGCGCCCGGCACCTTGTCGCCCAGCGTGCAGCGGGCCAGCCGGCTCAGGATGGCGACCTCGCTCAGCAGCTGCTTGGACGCCGGCTCCAGCACCCCGCGCGAGGCGTGCACCTGGCTCATCGAGTCCTCGACGGTGACGAACTGCTCGCCGCCCGCCTGGACGTCGCGTTCGGTGCGGCCCAGGGTCGGCAGGATCAGTGCGGTCCCACCGCACACGGTGTGCGAGCGGTTGAGCTTGGTCGAGATGTGGGCGGTCAGCCGGCAGCGCCGCATGGCGGCCTCGGTGACCTCGCTGTCCGGGGTGGCCCGCACGAAGTTGCCCGCCAGGCCGAGGAACACCTTGACCTTGCCGTCGCGCATCGCGCGGATCGCGTTCACCGAGTCCAGCCCGTGCTCGCGCGGCGGCTCGAACCCGAACTCCCGCGACAGCGCGTCCAGGAAGGTGTCCGGCATCCTCTCCCAGATGCCCATGGTCCGGTCGCCCTGCACGTTGGAGTGGCCGCGCACCGGACAGGCGCCCGCGCCGGGGCGGCCGATGTTGCCGCGCAGCAGCAGGAAGTTGACCACCTCACGGATGGTGGGCACGCCGTGCTTGTGCTGGGTGAGCCCCATCGCCCAGCAGACGACGACCCGGCGGCTCTCCAGCACCATGTCGCGCACTTCCTCGATCTGCGCGCGGGTCAGCCCGGTGGCCTCCTCCACCCGCGGCCACGAGAACGAGGCCCGCAGGTGCTCGGCGAACTCCTCGAACCCCCGGGTGTGCGCGTCGATGAACTCGTGGGCGAGCACCGTGCCCGGGGCGGCCTCCTCCGCCTCCAGCAGCAGCACGTTGAGCGCCTGGAAGAGCGCGAGGTCGCCGCCGACCTTGATGTGCAGGAAGCGGTCGGCGATCCGCGTGCCCCGCCCGACGACGCCCCGCGGCTTCTGCGGGTTCTTGAACCGGGCCAGCCCCGCCTCCGGCAGCGGGTTCACGGCGACGATCCGGCCGCCGCGCCGCTTGGTCTCCTCCAGCGCGGAGAGCATCCGGGGATGGTTGGTGCCGGGGTTCTGGCCGACCGTGAGGATCAGGTCGGCGTGGTGGATGTCCGGCAGGCTCACGTCGCCCTTGCCGATGCCCAGCGTCTCGTTGAGCGCCGAACCGCTGGACTCGTGGCACATGTTGGAGCAGTCGGGCAGGTTGTTGGTGCCGAAGGCCCGGGCGAACAGCTGGAGCACGAAAGCCGCCTCGTTGCTCGCGCGTCCCGAGGTGTAGAAGACGGCCTCGTCGGGGGAGTCCAGGCCGCGCAGCTCGTCGGCGAGCAGTTCCAGGGCCGAGCTCCAGCTGATCGGCTCGTAGTGGCGGGAGCCGGGCCGTTTGACCATGGGCTGGGTGAGCCGGCCCTGCTGGTTGAGCCACCGGTCCGACTTCGCGGCCAGCTCCTCGACCGGGTACCGGGCGAAGAACTCCGGCGTCACCCGGCGCGAGGTCGCCTCGTCGTTGGTGTGCTTGGCCCCGTTCTCGCAGTACTCGTTCATCGGACGCTTCCCCGGGGCGGGGTCGGGCCATGCGCAGCCCGGGCAGTCGAACCCGGGTTCCTGGTTCAGGTTCAGCAACGTCAGCCCCGTCCGGCGGGGTGACGTCTGGGAGAGGGAGTACTCCATCGCGTGGTACACCGCCGGCACGCCCGCCGCCCACGTCCTGGGCGGCGTCACCTCGAGGCCGTCGTCCCCCCGCTCCCCGCCCGGCTCCTCGCTCGAACGCTTCTGCAACGTGATCTCTCCTCAACTCTCCGATGAACGCCGGCGACCTGCCGGTGACCTGCCGCGGACCTGCCGCTGACCGCCGGACGGCGTCAGCCGGTGGGCCAGGTCGGCACCTCGCGCCTGCCGTGACGGGAACCCGGGCGCACGTGGCTTCCGCTGATCTCGCCGCGCCAGGTGCCGGTCTCCCGGCCCTGGCCCTCGACGAACTCCTTGAAACAGCCCAGCGAGCCGTCCACCCAGCGCCGCACCAGGCCGAGCGCGGCGGCCAGCCGCTCCACGAATCCGTGGGCACCCTCCGCCTCAATGCGCAGGGTCACCCGGCACCGTTCGTCGCCCAACGCGTCGAAGGTGACCGTCCCGGTGTGCCGCGGCGCGTCCAGGGCCTCCCAGCGCACCCGGCGGTCGGGGACCTGCTCGACGATCTCCGCGTCGAACTCCACGGTCCGTCCGCCGATCCGGGTCACCCAGTGGGTCAGTGCCGCCTGCGTCTGGTCGACGCGTTTCACCCCGTCCATGAACCGGGGGAAGGTCTTGAACTGGGTCCACTGGTTGTACGCCACGCGCACCGGGACCTCGACATCGATCGACTGTTCGATAACGCTCATGGCCTCGCCGTCTTCTCGCCGCGCTGGGGAGACCGGGTCCCCCGGGATCGCCGTCCCATGCCGGGCCGCCCGAGGCGCGGGCCGCCGGAGGTACGGTTCGACGGCCGTGGCGGGTCCGACGGCCGCGGCGGGTCCGACGTACGCGCGGCGGCGGGCGCCGACCGGACCGGAGGCGCCCGCCGCGCGGGATCAGAGGAAGCGGCGGATCGGCGCCACCGACGCCTCCTTGAGGCGCTGCACCGCCGCGCGCCGCCGCCACCGCCTGCGGTCGATGGCCACGCTGCGCTCGACGTCCGCGTCGAAGTCCCGGTCCAGGGTCGCCGTGAACTCCCGGTCGAGCACCGCGAGCATGACCTCCTCGTCGTGCTCCAGCGAACGCCGGTTGAAGTTGGTGGAGCCGACCAGCGAGGCCACCCCGTCGACGGTCACGATCTTGGTGTGCAGCATGGTCGGCTGGTACTGGTGGATCGAGACGCCGCAGTCCAGCAGGCGGGTGTAGAAGCCCTGCCCGGCGAGCTGGCAGGCCCGCTGGTCGGTGTACGGGCCGGGCAGCAGGATCTCCACCCGCACACCGCGCCGAGCGGTCGCGCAGAGCAGGTCGACGAAGTACGAGTCCGGGGCGAAGTAGGCCGTGGCCAGGCGGAAGCGGTGCTCGGCGGAGGTCAGCATCACCCGCAGCAGGGTCTGCATGTCCTGCCACCCGATGGAGGCGGACCCCCGGACCACCTGGACCACCGCGGAGCCGTGCTGGGCCTGACTCGGGAAGCGGTCCCGCTCGTCGAAGAGCTCGTCGTGCGACTCGGCCCAGTTCTGCGCGAACGCGGCGGCCAGCCCGTCCACCGCGGGGCCGCGGAGCCGGACATGGGTGTCGCGCCACTCGCCGGGGTCGCGGGCGTCGCCCGACCACTCCTCGGCGATGCCGACACCACCGGTGAAGGCGACGGTCTCGTCGACCAGCAGCACCTTGCGGTGGCAGCGGTGGTTCTGCTTGAACGGCGACAGCCACAGCGGCCTGCGGAACCAGGCCACCTGGACGCCCGCGTCGTCCATGCCGGCCAGCAGGTCCTTCTCGATCCTCTGCGCCCCGAAGCCGTCGAGCAGCAGCCGCACCCGGACGCCGGCCCGGGCCCGTTCGGCGAGCGCGGCGGCGAAGTCGCGGGCGATCTGACCGCGCCAGTAGACGAAGGTCATCATGTCGATGGTGTGCTCCGCCCCGCGGATGGCCTCCAGCATGGCCGGGAAGATCTCGTCGCCGTTGCGCAACGCGACCAGCTCGTTCCCCTCGGTCGCCGCGACGCCGAGCAGCCGCTCGAGGCGCCGCCGCAGGCGCACCACCTCCGCGTCGCCGGCCGCTTCCGCGGCTCTGGGAGAGGGCTGGGGTATCGGTAGGGGGCTCACCGCCGGACCTCCGTGACAGTGGGACGGCCGCACGGCGCAGGGCGTCGCGGGAGACCCGGAAGGGCAGGGGCGCCGGGTCCGGAAGCCACAGTTGCCCCTGGGTCTCTTCACCAAACCTGCCCGGTTCCGTCGCGTCCGGCACCGCGGCGCCGGACGCCCCACGGGAAGCCCGCGGGGCGTCCGGCGCCGTGACCGGTTCCCCGGCCCTTCGGCCCGTGCGGGCCGGTCAGCCGAACTGGCCCGGCTGGTAGTCGCCGGCCGGCATCCTCAGCATCACGTTGAGCCGGTTGTAGGTGTTGATGAGGGCGATCAGCGCCACCAGGGCGGCGAGCTGCTCCTCGTCGTAGTGCTTCGCGGCGTCGGCCCACGCCTCGTCGGTGACGCCGCCGGCCGCGTCGGCGATCCGGGTGCCCTGTTCGGCGAGCTCCAGCGCGGCGCGCTCCGCCTCGGTGAACACGGTCGCCTCCCGCCACGCCGCCACCAGGTTCAGGCGCAACTGGCTCTCCCCGGCCGCCGCGGCGTCCTTGGAGTGCATGTCGGTGCAGAAGCCGCACCCGTTGATCTGGCTGGCGCGGAGCTTCACCAGTTCCTGCGTGAGGACCGGGACCGACGAGTCGGTCAGGATCCTGCCGGCCGCTCCCAGCCGCTTCACGAAGCTGGTCGCCAGCGGGCTGCCGAAGGCATTGATACGGGGTTCCATCTCGGGTCTCCTCCTGGCCGTGTGGACGGGTTCACCGGCAGGACGGAACGGGGACGACGAGATGTGACACGGTGACGGTGTGACCTGGCCCACGCCTAGTAGTCGTTCTGGTCGGCGATCGTCCTCATCTGCTGGACCCGCGCCGACTGCGTGTCGAGGATCGACTGCGCCATGTCCTTGGCCGGCTGGTACTCGCCCTGCTCCGTCTCGGTGCGGGCCAGTTCCATCGAGCCCTCGAAATGGTCGGTCATGAGGGTGACGAACTGCTGGTCGAAGTCGGCGCCGGAGGCCTGCTGGAGCTGTTCGACCTCCTCCTCGGTCGCCATGCCGGGCAAGGTGCCGCCACCGGTGGGGCTGGCGGTGCCGGTCGGGCTGGCCGTGTCCGTCGGACTGCCGGTCCCCGTCGGACTGCCGGTGTCCGTCGGACTGCCGGTGTCCGTCGGGCTGCCGGTGTCCGTCGGGCTGCCGGTGTCCGTCGGGCTCGGGCTCCCGGTGCCGGTGGGGCTGCCGGTGTCCGTGGGGCTCGCCGTGCCGGTCGGACTGGTCTCGGGCACCGGCTCCCCCCAGGAGTTCAGCCACTGGGTCATCTGCTGGACCTGCGGCTCCTGCTCCTGCTTGATGTCCTGTGCCAGCGTCTTGACCTCCTGCGACTCCGCCTGCGTCTCGGCGAGATCCGCCACCTGGATCGCCTGGCGGTGGTACTGGATCATGCCCTGCGCGAACGACACGTCCTGGGCGTCGTGCGCCTGGTCGGTGCCGGTGGGCGAGGGGGAGGCGGTCGGACTGCCGGTCGGCGTGGGCCCGGAGGACGACGCGGTGTCGGTGCCGCAGGAGGCCAGGGACAGGGCGGCGACGACGGCGACGGCCACGGCGGCGGACGCGCGGGCCGGAGAACGGTGCGTGCTCATGGTGGTGCGGCTCCTTGGA
>NZ_JACADT010000306.1:0-5891 GCF_013421635.1 Streptomyces sp. UH6
CAGGACGCCGGGAGCCTGCTCGTCTTCGACAGCAGGATCAATCCCTTCGAGCGGCTGGAGCCGTCGTTCGCCGCCCTCGGCGTGCGCATGGAGTTCCCCTGGACCACGGGCGCCAGGACGGCGTTCTCGCTGACCCTGGTCGCGCACCGCGACGAGGGGGGCGGCCTGGTGCTGACGGCGGAGCACGACCGCGGACGTCTGCCCGACGTGTCGGGGGTGCTCTCGCACTGCGTGCGTCTGCTGCGGAGCTTCCCCTCCGACGCCGACGACGCGACGCCCATCGCCCGGCTGCTGGAACTGCTGCCCGGCACCTCGGCCTCCGGCCCGCCGTTCGTGACCCTGCGGCCCGGGACGGGCCGGGTGATCGGGCTGGTGCCCTCCCCCGGCGCCCCGCTCTCCTGGTACGTCCGGCTCGCCCAGCTGTACACCGGGCCGGAGGAACTGATCCTGCTGCGCTCGGGCGAGGACCAGGTCCGCTCGTGGCACGAGGTGCTGCGGGTCGTCGCCGGCGACCGCCTGGCCGCGCTGGGCACGTTCTCCGGCGGCGGAGAGGCCGCCTGGGAGCTGGCGCGGCTGGTCGGCGAGGACACGCGGAACCTTCCCGCGGTGGTCGTCGCCGCGGCGTCGGCGTCCGGCGGGACGCAGGCCCTGGCCACCCGCCTCGGCAAGGCGGTGCGGCCCTCGGGCGTCTCCCGCCCGCGGGACCGCCGCCCCTGACGGTGCGGGGACCCGGCGGAGGGCTCCGCCGGGTCCCCGCACCGCATGTCACAGCCCCCGGTCGGCCAGCCACTCCTGGATCCGCTTGGCCACGTCCTCGGAGTGGTCGCCCAGCATGGTGAAGTGGTCGCCGGGGACGTCCACGACCTCGTGCGGGTGGGGCCAGCTGGCGTGCCAGTCGCCGTCCTCCGGGACGGTGCCGAGCGGGGTGTCCGCACGGACCAGCAGGGTCGGCACGTCCAGCCGCTGGGCCTTCCAACTGCTGAAGAACTGCAGGTAGGCCGCCCAGGCGGTGGTGCGGTAGTCGTCCATGGGCGTGAAGGCGGTGTCCCGTTCCACCATGCCGTCGAGCATCTGGGGAATCCAGTCCACCAGGATCGGGCTGTCGAACGGATAGCTGTCCATCAGGACCACCGCGGCCGGCGGGCGTCCCTGGCGGGCCAGTTCCAGCGACAGGACGTTGGCCACCATGGCGCCGCCGGAATGGCCGGTGAGGACGAACGGCGCGTCACCGACGGTGCGCAGCACGGTGTCGGCGTGGGTGCGGGTCAGGACGTCCAGGTCCTGCGGGAGGGGCTGGCCGGCCGAGAAGCCGGGGTGCGGCAGCGCGTAGACGTCCCGGGCGCCCCGGAATCCGGCGGCCAGCCGGGCGTACTCGTGCGCGCCCGACAGCATCGACATGGTGCAGCAGCTGATCAGGGCGGGGGCCCCACCTCCGGCGCGCCCGGAGAGGGGGACGGCCCGGTGGGGCGTCTCCAGGGCGGTGTGGTCGTCGTAGACCGGCCGGAAGGACGCCAGGTTGATCAGCAGTTCGGTGTACTCGGCGGGCCGGCCGGTGTCGCGGCTGTGCCGGAACAGCTCTCCCAGCAGGTGGCTCTCCGCCGCGGCCTCCTGCGGTGCCTCCTCCTCGTCGCCGCCCAGGACCCGCGCCGCCAGGTGCCGGGCCAGCCGGACCGGCGTGGGGTGGTCGAACAGCAGGGTCGCGGACAGGTCGACGCCGAGGGCCTGGCGCAGGTTGTTGCGCAGCCGCAGGGCGGTCAGGGAGTCGAAGCCCTGCTCGAGGAAGTTGGTGTCGGTCTCGACGACGTCGGCGGACGCGTGGCCGAGGACCGCGGCGGCGTGCTGGGTCACCAGGCCGAGGAGGGCCCAGTGGCGCTCCGCCGCCGGGACCTCACGCAGCCGCGCCGCGAACTCGCGTCCGGCGGCGGCCTCCTCCTCGTCGACCTCGCCGTCCGGAGCGTCGCCGGACGGTTCCGTCGCCGCGGGGACCGGTGAGAGGGCGCCGGGGGCCGGCGGGTCGGGCCAGAAGTGCCTCCGCTGGAAGGGATAGGTGGGCAGGCCGGTGCGGCGGGCGCCGGTACCGGCGAAGACGGTGTCCCAGTCGACGGCCACACCGTGGCAGTGGGCCTCCGCCAGGGAGGTCAGGAAGCGTTCCGGTCCGCCCTCGTCGCGGCGGAGGGTGCCGAGGACGGCGGCTGCCGCGCCGACGTCCTCCACGGTGCCCTGGAGACCGATGGCGAGGACCGGGTGAGGGCTGACCTCGACGAACACCCCGTGCCCGTCGGCGAGGGCGGCACGGGCCGCGTTCTCGAACTCGACGGTGCCGCGCAGGTTGTCGTACCAGTAGCCGCCGTCCATCGCCGTCTCGGTCACGTCCAGCAGGCGACCGGTGAGAGAGGAGTAGAGGGGCGTGCCGCCCTGCCGGGGGGTGATGCCCGTCAGGAGGCGGGCGAGTTCGTCCCGGATGGCCTCGACGTGGGCGGAGTGGGAGGCGTAGTCCACGTCGACCTTGCGGGCCCGGACCTCGTTGCCCTGGCAGTGGGCCAGGAACTCGTCCAGTGCGTCGACGTCACCCGACACCACCGTCGCGGCGGGGCCGTTGACGGCGGCGACGGAGATTCGCCCGCCCCACGCGGCGATCGCCTCGCGGACGGTGTCCGCCGCCTGGGCGACCGAGACCATGCCACCGAGACCCGCCAACGCCGTGATCGCCCGGGACCGAAGGGCGACGACCTTGGCGGCGTCCTCCAGCGACAGGATCCCCGCCACCGCGGCGGCGGCGATCTCGCCCTGGGAGTGACCGATCACCGCGGCCGGCTGGACGCCGTAGGAACGCCAGAGTTCGGCGAGGGAGACCATGACGGCCCACAGCACCGGCTGGACGACGTCCACCCTCTCCAGGCCCTCACCGGAGCGCACGACGTCCAGCAGGGACCAGTCGGTGTGCGGAGCCAGAGCCGCCGCGCACTCCGCCATCCGCGCCGCGAACACCGGCGAGGAGTCGAGGAGTTCGACGGCCATGCCCGCCCACTGGGCGCCCTGGCCGGGGAAGACGAACACCGGACGCGTCCCGCGTCCCGCGACGCCCGCGACGACGGCGGGCGCGGGCGCGCCCGACACGATCGACGCAAGCGCGGTCTCGAGGTCCTGCCGCCCGGCGGCCACCACCGCCGCACGGTGGTTGAACGCGGTACGGGTGAGGGCCAGGGAGTAGCCGACGTCCGCGACCGGCACGTCCGGGTTCTCCCGGACATGCGTCAGCAGCCGCTCCGCCTGCGCCTTCAGCGCCTGCTCCGACTTGGCGGACAGCACCCACGGCACCACCGCGAGCCCGTCCCCGGCCGGAGCCGTGCTGCCCGACGTGGTGCCGGCGGCCGCTACGTCGTCCGAAGCGGCGTCCGGCTCGACGGCCTCCGGCTCGGGGGCCTGCTCGAGGATGATGTGCACGTTCGTGCCGCTCATGCCGAAGGAGGACACGGCGGCGCGCCGCGGCCTGCCGGTCTCCGGCCACGGGCGGGCCTCGTCGAGCAGCCGTACCGCACCGGCCGACCAGTCGACGTGCGGGGAGGGCTCGTCGGCGTGCAGGGTCTTCGGAAGCACCCCGTGCCGCATCGCCATCACCATCTTGACGACGCCCGCGACGCCGGCGGCCGCCTGCGGATGGCCGATGTTCGACTTCAGCGAGCCGAGCCAGAGGGGACTGTCCTCGGGGCGGTCCTTGCCGTAGGTGGCGAGCAGCGCGCGGGCCTCGATGGGGTCGCCCAGCGTCGTGCCCGTGCCGTGCGCCTCCACCACGTCCACGTCGGCCGCGGTGAGACGGGCGTCGGCGAGCGCCTGGCGGATGACGCGGCGCTGCGCCGGACCGCTGGGCGCGGTCAGCCCGTTGCTGGCGCCGTCCTGGTTGACGGCGGAGCCGCGGATGACCGCCAGCACCTCATGACCGTTGCGGCGGGCGTCGGAGAGCTTCTCCAGGAGGAGCATGCCCACGCCCTCGGCCCATCCGGTGCCGTCGGCGTCGGCGGAGAACGCCTTGCAGCGGCCGTCGCCGGCGAGCCCGCCCTGCTTGCTGAACTCCGCGAAGACGCCCGGGGTCGCGATCACGGCCGCGCCGCCGGCGACCGCCAGCGAACACTCGCCGCGGCGCAGCGACTGGACCGCCAGGTGCAGCGCCACGGACGACGACGAGCAGGCCGTGTCCACGGTGACCGCCGGTCCCTCGAGCCCGAAGGTGTAGGACAGCCGCCCGGAGAGCACACCGCCCGCGGTGCCGGTGAGCAGGTAGGACTCGCTCCCCTGGGCGTCGCCGTACATGGTGGCGCTGTACCCGGAGGCCGAGCAGCCGACGAAGACGCCGGTGGGCGACCCCTTCAGCGAGGCCGGATCGAAGCCACCGCGTTCGAGCACCTCCCAGGTGGCCTCCAGCAGCAGGCGCTGCTGGGGGTCCATCGCCAGGGCCTCGCGGGGGCTGATGCCGAACGGTGCCGGGTCGAAGCGCGACGCGTCGTGGACGAATCCGGCCTCCAGGGTGACCGGCGCGTCCTCCGGTTCACCGGGGCCGCGCAGCCAGGCGGGGTCCCACCCCCGGTCGGTGGGCACCGACGACACGGCGTCCGTGCCGTCGAGCACCAGCTGCCACAGCGCCTCGGGCGAGACGGCTTCGCCCGGCAGCCTGCAGCTCATCGCGACGACGGCGACGGGCTCGGTGGCCGTGTCGGCCAGCTTCCGGTTCAGCACCCGCAGCCGCTCGTTGTCCACCAGGGCGGAGCGCAGCGCCTCGACTATCTGGTCGGTACCCGCGTTCATCAGCTGTTCGTCTCCAAGGCCATGCGGATCAGGTCCTGGACGTCCATGTCCCTGATCTGGTCGCTGCGGTCGGTGCGGTCTCCCTCGGCGGCCGGGTCGGGGTCGGCCGCCGCGAGCGCCGCCTCGGTCCCGTCCTCGTCCGCTGCCAGTCCCAGTTCGCGGCGGAGTCTCACCGCGAGGGCCTCGGGGGACGGTTCGTCGAAGACGATCGTCGACTCGAGGTCGAGGCCGGTCTTGTCGTTGAGGCGGTTGCGCAGTTCGATGCCCATGACCGAGTCGAAGCCGAGGTCGCGGAAGGCGCGGTCGGCTTCCACCGCGTGGGCGGACGTGTGTCCGAGCACGCGGGCGGCCTCCGCCTGGACCAGTTCCTGCAGGAGGCGGCTCTGTTCGTCGGCCGGCACGGAGAGGAGCTGCCGGCGGAACGCCTCGGAGGTGTCCTCCTCGGCCTCTCCGGAGGGCGAGGGACCGTCGGCGGCCGTCCCGCGGCGCGGGTCGTACAGCTCGCCCAGCAGGGCGCTGGGGCGCATCGCGGTGAACGAGGGCGCGAACTTCTCCCAGGCCACCTCGGCGACGGTCGTGCAGGGGTCGCCCAGGGTGAGGGCCTGTTCCATCGCCGCGATCGCGACGTCCGGGTCCATGAGGGTCAGCCCGCGCCGCTCCAGCTGCTCCACGGCTTCGCCCTGGGCCAGGCCTCCGCCGGCCCAGGGGCCCCAGGCGACGGAGGTGGCGGCCAGGCCGCGGGCACGGCGCTGTTCGGCGAGGGCGTCGAGGTAGGTGTTGGCCGCGGCGTACCCTCCCTGCCAACCGCTGCCCCAGGTGGCGGCGATGGAGGAGAAGAGGACGAACGCGTCGAGGTCGGCGTCGGCGAAGACGGCGTGCAGGTTGGCGGCACCGGTCACCTTGGCGTCCATCACCTCGGCGAGTTCCGCGCGGGTCATGGCGGCGAGGGCCGTCGCCTGCCCGACTCCGGCGGTGTGGACGACGGCGCGTACCGGGGTGCCGTCGGCGCGGAGGGTGTCGGCGAGGGCGGTGAGGGCGTCGCGGTCGGTGGCGTCGCAGGCCACGACGGTGGCCGTCGCCCCCAGTTCCTC
>NZ_JACADT010000307.1:0-5880 GCF_013421635.1 Streptomyces sp. UH6
CAGCAGGGCCCGCACCTCGGCCACCAGCCCGGCCGGGCCGCGGCGGTCGAGTCCGCGGGCGAACTCCAGCAGTCCGTCGCCGCCGAACAGCTCTCCGGGCCGCGCCCCGGTGCGGGCCTCGGTGAGTCCGTCCGTGTAGAACAGCATGGTGTCGCCGGCCTCGAGGGTCGTGGCCGCGGACACGAAGTCCGCGTCGGCGACGACCCCGACCAGCATCCCGCCGGGTGTCTCCAGGTACTCCGCCCCGCCCTTCGCCCGCAGGACCAGCGCGGGCGGGTGCCCTCCGGAGACCAGCCGGACGCGGACCTCGCCCCGTTCCGGGTCCGGCTCGAGGAAGCCCACCACGGCCGTGCAGTAACGCGGGTCCGCGTCGCCGTCCGCGTTGTTCGCGTACAGCGCGTCGTTGAGCGCCTCCAGTGCCCCCAGCGGGTCCTGGTCGTGGAAGGCGGCAGCCCGCAGGGTGTAGCGGGTCAGCGAGGTGACCGCCGCCGCAGCCGGTCCGCTGCCGCTGACGTCGCCGAGGAAGAACGCCCAGCGGTCGCCGCCGAGTTCGAAGACGTCGTAGAAGTCGCCGCCGAGCCGCTCGGCCGAGGCGGGCCGGTAGTGGCAGGCGAGCTCCAGCCCGGGCACCGTGGGCAGTTCCGGCGGCAGCAGGGCCTGCTGGAGCACCCGGAAGGTCTCCTCCAGCCGCGTCCGGTCGCCGTCGGCCTGCCGGCGGGCGGCCTCCGCCTCCTTCCGGGCCTCCTCGGCCTCCCGTCGTGCCTGCTCGGCGGCCTTGCGCCGGCGCAGCAGCTCCTCCTCGTAGCTCCGCCGGTCGGAGGCGTCGAACACCGTGGTGCGGATGAGCTGGGGCACGCCTTCGGCGTCGTGCTTGACGGTGGACGACACCAGGACCGGCAGGCGTGAGCCGTCGGCGGTCCGCAGTTCCAGCGCGACGCCGCCGATCTCGCCCCGCATCCGCAGCAGGGGGGCGAAGTGGGTCTCGTGGTAGAGCCGTCCCCCTGCCGTGAGGAGGTCGGCGAAGCGCCTGCGGCCCACCACGGTCTCCGCGCGGTCGGCGCCCAGCCACCGCAGGAGTGTGGTGTTGATCCTGACGATGGTGCCGTCCATGAGCGTGGACAGGTAGCCGCAGGGCGCCGAGTCGTACAGTTCCTCCGCGTCGTCCGTGGGGAGCGTCGGGCCCTGCGGTGAGGCCCGCGGCGCGTCCGCCGGTGTCGCGGGGTGCTCCGGGGCGGCCCAGGCGTCCGGTTCCTCCGGTTCCTCCCGCGACGGCGCCGCGGCGCCGTCGCCCCGTTCCCCTTCCTCCTCCTCGCTCACCGCCGGTGGTCCAGGAAGTCGAGGACGGCGTCGGCGGTGGCGTCCGGGTCGCTCAGGTGCGGGCAGTGGCCGTTGGCGTCCAGGGTGACCTGCCGGGAGCCGGCGATGTGGTCGTGCACGAAGGTCCCGACCTCACGCGGCGCGAGCGCGTCCTGGGCGCAGTCCACCACCAGCGTGGGGACGTCCACCCGGGAGAGGTCGTCCCGGTTGTCGGAGAGGAAGGTGGCCTCCGCGAAGACACGGGCCATCGCCGGATCGGTCGAGCAGAAGCTCTCGGTGAGTTCCTCGCCGAGTTCGGGGCGGTCGGGGTTCCCCATGATCACCGGCGCCATGGCGGACGACCAGCCGAGGTAGTTGGCGTCCAGGGAGGCCAGCAGTTCATCGATGTCCTCCCTGCTGAAACCGCCGCGGTACCCGCCCTGGTCGATGTAGCACGGCGACGGCGTGATCATCACCAGCGCGCCGATCCGCTCCGGCGCCGCCCTGGCTGCCAGGACGCCGATCATCGAGCTCACCGAGTGGCCGACGAAGGCGACGTCCCGCAGGTCCAGTTCCTCGCAGATCTCCACGACGTCGCGGGCGTACCCGTCGAGGGAGGAGTACCGCTCCTCGCTCCAGGCGGAGGGGTCCGAGCCCCCGGCGCCGACGTAGTCGAACAGCACCAGGCGGTGGCGGGCGGCGAGCCGGGGCACGATCAGCCGCCACATGTTCTGGTCGCATCCGAACCCGTGCGCCAGCATCACGACCGGCCCGTCGGGATCGCCGACGATATTCACCCTGTTTCTCTGCAATACGCCCATATCACCCATCCTGCGGCAGCGCGCCCACTTCACCAAGCGCGGCCCCGCGGGGCGGCGACCCGGCCGCGGGGCGGCGACCGCCCCGCGGCCGGTCCGTCACAGGGCGCGGACCAGCAGCATGGCGCCCATGAGCAGCATCGTGGCCGCCACCAGGGCGTCCAGGATCCGCCAGGCGGCGGGACGGGACAGCACCCCGCCGAGGAGCCGGGCCCCGTAGCCCAGCCCCGCGAACCACACCAGGCTGGCCAGCATCGCGCCGCACCCGAAGACCCAGCGCAGTGACCCCCGGTCGGACGCGACGGAGCCCAGCAGCAGTACCGTGTCGAGGTAGACGTGCGGGTTGAGCCAGGTCAGGGCCAGGCAGGTCAGCACGGCGGTGCGCACCGAGCCGGTCGCGGCGCCCTGAACGCTCAGCGCCTCTCCGGCCGGCCGCAGGGCACGACGGGCGGCCAGCGCCCCGTAGCAGATCAGGAAGGCTCCGCCGGCGAGGCCGACCACGGTCAGCGCGGCGGGCCAGGCGGTGACCACCGCACCCAGTCCGGCGACGCCGAGCGCGATGAGCACCGCGTCGGAGACGAAGCAGATGCCGACCACGGCGAGCACCGCCTGTCGGCGCACCCCCTGACGGAGGACGAAGGCGTTCTGGGCGCCGATGGCGACGATGAGGGAGAGTCCTGTACCGAATCCGGCGAGCGCCGCCGGGAGAAAACCGCTGTTCACGTGATCCGACGCTATGTGGCCCGACATCATTAGTACAGCTGAAGTTTCTTAACTATCATTAGCTGACGTGATGAGCGATCTGCCCCATGACCAGGTACGCACCCTGCTCGCCGTCGTCGACGAGGGGACCTTCGACGCCGCCGCGGCCGCCCTGCACGTCACGCCGTCGGCGGTCAGTCAGCGGATCAAGACGCTGGAGCAGCGCACCGGGCGCGTGCTGCTGAGCCGGACCAAGCCGGTGCGGCCGACGGAGTCCGGGCAGGTGGTGGTGCGCTTCGCCCGCCAGCTGGCCGCACTGGAGCAGGACGCCGCCGCCGAGCTGGGACTGGCGGACGCCGCGGCGCCGGCCCGGGTGCCGATCGCGGTGAACGCGGACTCCCTGGCGACCTGGTTCCTCCCGGCGCTGACCCGGGTGCCGCAGGATCCGCCGGTCTGCTTCGAGCTGCGCCGCGAGGACGAGGCGCACACCTCCACCCTGTTGCGGGAGGGGCAGGTCATGGCCGCGGTGACGTCCTCGGCGGAGCCGGTGACGGGCTGCACGGTGCGCCCGTTGGGGCTGGCCCGGTACCTCCCGGTGGCGAGCCCCGGGTTCGTGGAACGGCACCTGTCGGGCGGGCCGCCGGAGCGGCTCCTGCCCGAGGCCCCCGTGATCGCCTTCGACCGGCGCGACGAGCTCCAGGACCGGTTCGTCCGCTCGCTCATGCCCGGGGCCGCCGGCGCCCGCCCTCTCCGGCACCTCGTGCCCACCTCGGAGGGCTTCTGCGACGCGGTGACCGCCGGCCTCGGCTGGGGACTGGTCCCCGAGCCGCACGCCGAGCCCCTGCTGCGCGCGGGGCGGCTCCGGGAACTGACCCCCGGGAGGCGGGTGGACGTCCCGCTGCACTGGCAGCAGTGGAAGCTGGACGTCCCGGCCCTGGCCCTCGTGGCGCAGGCCGTCCTCGCCACGGCCGCCGAGGCGTTGCACCACCCCGGCGGCACGCCCGCGCCGGGCGGCTGACGCCGGTCAGCAGCCGCCGCAGTTGTAGTACGTGACGTCCCAGTGGTTGCCCTCACGGGCGTAGATGTTCCCGGAGGCCGACTGGTACTGGGCCGCCCCGTCGCTGCGGTTGACGATGCGGGTGAAGCTGCCGGTGATGTAGTTGCCCAGGCAGGTGGTGAGGCTGTAGTCGAGCTTGTAGCCGTTCCAGTGGCTGTACGTCCCGCTCGCGTGCCCCGTCTCGGTGCCGCCGGTGATGGTCATGGCGCACCCCGACGCGCTCCGCAGCGTCACCGCGCCCTGCGCGGTGGCCAGGTTGAGCTGCTCGAACGAGGTGCAGGTGGAGGTGTTGCGGTCCGAACAGCCGCCGCTGGAGGTCCAGCCGATACCGGCGTTGCGGAACATGGTCGTCGCGGTGGAGTGACTGATCTTGGTCACCGCCGCGGCGGCCGACTCCTTGGCGACCGCGGTACCCGGGGCCATGGCCAGCCCCACGGTCAGTACGGACGCCGCAAGCACCGCGTACGTCTTCGCCCTCATCGCTCACTCCTGATGTCTCGACCCGGCCCGTTTCTGTCATGCGCACGCTAAGCCCCCTTTCCGTCGCGCGACAGAGCCCCGCACGGGCCGGACTATTGACGCACCTCATGAAACAAGTGAATAGTTTTTGTATCTTCGGCTCACCACACGGTGCTCCCCCACAGCACGCACCCTCCCCCTCGACCCGACCCTCGACGACCTGGCCCGCACCGGCCCCGGAACAGGAGCTCCGATGACCCGAACCACCCCGGACACCACGCCACCCGCGGCGGTCTTCACCACGTACTCCCCGTCGACCGGCGAACCACTCGCCGAGCATCCGTCGGACGGCCCCGAGCAGGTCGCCCACGCGGTGGCCCGGGCCCGGAAGGTGCAGGGGGGCTGGGCCGCGCTGCCCGCCGGCCGGCGCCGCGCCCACCTGCTGGAATGGAAGCGCGCCCTGGCCCGCGAACTGGACACCGTGGCACGGACCATCGCCGAGGAGACCGGCAAGCCGGCCGGCGACGCCCAGCTGGAGGTCGTCCTCACCCTGGAGCACCTGGCCTGGGCGGCCCGGAACGCCGAACGCGTCCTGCGCCGGCGCAAGGTGGGCACCACGCTCTTCACCGTCCACCAGCGCGCCACCGTGGAGCACCGGCCGCTCGGCGTGGTCGGCGTGATCGGACCGTGGAACTACCCCTGCTACACCCCGATGGGGTCCATCGGCTACGCCCTGGCGGCCGGGAACGCCGTCGTCTTCAAGCCCTCCGAGCTGACCCCGGCCACCGGGGTCCTGCTCGCCGCGCTCTTCGACGCCGCCGTGCCCGAGTACGCGGGACTGCTCACCACCGTCACCGGCGGCGCGGCCACCGGGGAGGCCCTGGCCCGCTCCGGCGTCGACAAGCTGGCGTTCACGGGCTCGCCGGGAACGGCCCGCAAGGTGATGGCGGTGTGCGCGGAGGGCCTGACGCCGTTCCTCGCCGAGTGCGGGGGCAAGGACGCCGTGATCGTCACCGCGGACGCCGACCTCGACGCCGCCGCCGACGCCGTCGTGTGGGGCGCGCTGAGCAACGCCGGTCAGACCTGCGCCGGGGTGGAACGCGTCTACGCCGTGCGCGAGATCCACGCCGCGCTGTGCGAACGTGTCGTCAAGCGTGCCGAGGCCCTGCCGACGGGAGGGGAGGACGCCGCGTACGGCCCGATGACGATGCCGAGCCAGATCGCGGTCGTCGAACGGCACGTGGAGGGAGCCGTCTCGGCGGGAGGACGCGCCCTGCTCGGCGGCCCGGAGTCGGTCCGGGCGCCGTACGTCGCGCCCGTCGTGCTGACGGGCGTGCCGGAGGACGCCGCCGCGATGACCGAGGAGACCTTCGGACCGGTCGTGACGATCAACGAGGTCGCCGACGTCGACGAGGCCGTGACCCGCGCGAACGCCTCCCGCTACGCCCTGGGCGCCGCCGTCTTCTGCGGCAACGGGCGTGCCGGGGCGGCGATCGCCGCGCGGCTGCGGGCCGGCGCGGTGTCGGTGAACTCCGTGCTCGGCTTCGC
>NZ_JACADT010000308.1:0-5862 GCF_013421635.1 Streptomyces sp. UH6
CGACCCGCACGCGGTCCGTGCCGCCGCCGACCGCCACGGCTGGGAGGCCGCGGAGACCGACTGGCGTGCCCTGATCACCCGTGAGGACGTCGACCTCGTCGACATCTGCACCCCCGGCGACAGCCACGCCGAGATCGCCATTGCCGCCCTGGAGGCCGGCAAGCACGTGCTGTGCGAGAAGCCCCTCGCGAACAGCGTCGCCGAGGCCGAGGCCATGGTGGCGGCGGCCGAGGCCGCCGCACGCCGCGGCCAGGTCGCCATGGTCGGTTTCAACTACCGTCGCGTGCCCGCCGCTTCGCTCGCCCACGAGATGGTCGCCGCCGGCAGGCTCGGCGAGCTGCGCCACGTGCGGGTCGCCTACCTCCAGGACTGGCTGGTGGATCCCGAGTTCCCGCTGACCTGGCGGCTGCGCAGGGAGGCCGCCGGTTCCGGGGCCCTCGGCGACCTCGGAGCCCACATCGTCGACCTGGCCCAGTACCTGACGGGCGACACCCTGGCCGGGGTGTCCGCGCTGACCGAGACCTTCGTCCGCGAACGCCCGCTGCCCGCCGCGGCGTCGAGCGGCCTGGCCACGGCCGGCGCCGCGGCCGGCCGGGGCGCCGTCACCGTCGACGACGCGGCGCTCTTCACCGGCCGGTTCACCGGCGGGGCCCTCGCCACCTTCGAGGCGACCCGTTTCGCGACCGGCCGCAAGAACGCGCTGCGGATCGAACTCAACGGCTCGCAGGGGTCGCTCGCCTTCGACCTGGAGCGGCTGAACGAGCTGGAATACCATGACCACCGCGAACCCGCGCCACGTGCCGGGTTCCGCAGGATCCTCGTCACCGAGCCGGAGCACCCCTACCTGGAGGCCTGGTGGCCGCCCGGGCACGGCCTGGGCTACGAGCACACCTTCGTCCACCAGGCGCGCGACCTGGTGCGCGCCGTGCACGCCGGCGAACCGGTCGCCCCGACCTTCGCGGACGGCCTGCGCGTGCAGAGGGTCCTCGCCGCCGTCGAGGAGAGCGCCGCCAAGGGCTCCACGTACACCGCCGTGGGCTGAGCCCGCCGCCCCCTGCTCCTCCCGCAGGGGCGCACCGCCCGTGTCCCGACCCCGCCCCGCGCAAGCCGCCACGCGCACCGACCGAGGAGACCTACCGTGCCCCGTAACTTCACCCTCTTCACCGGGCAGTGGGCCGACCTGCCGCTGGAGGAAGTCTGCCGCCTGGCCCGCGACTTCGGTTACGACGGACTCGAACTGGCCTGCTGGGGAGACCACTTCGAGGTCGACAAGGCGCTCGCCGACCCGTCCTACGTGGAGGGCCGTCACCAACTGCTGGACAAGTACGGCCTGAAGTGCTGGGCCGTCTCCAACCACCTGGTGGGGCAGGCGGTCTGCGACGCGATCATCGACGAGCGCCACCGGGCGATCCTCCCCGCCCGGATCTGGGGGGACGGCGACGCGGAAGGCGTCCGCCGCCGGGCGGCCGCGGAGATCGCGGACACCGCGCGGGCCGCCGCCGCCTTCGGCGTGGACACCGTCGTCGGGTTCACCGGCTCGGCGATCTGGCACCTGGTCGCGATGTTCCCGCCCGCCCCGGAGCCGATGATCGAGCGCGGCTACCAGGACTTCGCCGACCGCTGGAACCCCGTCCTGGACGTGTTCGACGCCGAGGGCGTGCGGTTCGCCCACGAGGTCCACCCCAGCGAGATCGCCTACGACTACTGGACCACCCACAAGGCCCTGGAGGCCGTGGACCACCGGAGCGCGTTCGGACTCAACTTCGACCCCTCGCACTTCGTGTGGCAGGACCTCGACCCGGTCGGCTTCCTGTGGGACTTCCGCGACCGGATCTACCACGTGGACTGCAAGGAGGCCCGCAAGCGCCTCGACGGCCGCAACGGCCGGCTGGGCTCCCACCTGCCCTGGGGAGACCCGCGGCGCGGCTGGGACTTCGTCTCCGCGGGCCACGGCGACGTGCCGTGGGAGGACGTCTTCCGGATGCTGCGCTCCATCGGCTACGCCGGTCCCGTCTCGGTGGAATGGGAGGACGCCGGGATGGACCGCCTCCAGGGGGCGCCCGAGGCACTGCGGCGGCTCAAGGCCTTCGACTTCGACCCCCCGGCCGCCTCCTTCGACGCCGCCTTCGGCGGCAACTAGCCGTCGCGGCCGGCCACCCGGCCGGCCACCTCAGACTCTCCGGGCTGCCGGCGCACCCCGGCGCACGCACCACACGTCCACCAGCCGACGGAGGAACTCCGTGCGCTCGAACAGAAGGAACCGTCAGAACACCTTCCGCAAGGCCGTGGCGCTGATCGGCGGCGCGCTGCTGGCCTGTACCTCGCTCACCCTGACCACCGGACCGGCCGGCGCAGCCCCGGCGGCGGGCCCGGTCGCCGCCTCAGCCGCCGACGAGGCGCAGTTCCAGCAGGTCACCCTCGCCAAGGGGGCGGCGACGATCGGCGAGCCGATGTCGCTGGCGGTGCTGCCCGACCGGTCGGTGCTCACCACCTCCCGCGACGGGGCGCTGTACCTGACCGACGACGCCGGCAACACCGGACTCTCCGGCCGCCTCGACGTCTACACCCACGACGAGGAGGGGCTGCAGGGCGTCGCCGTCGACCCCGACTTCGAGCAGAACCGGTTCGTCTACCTGTACTACGCGCCCCGTCTGGACACCCCCGAGGGTGACGCGCCGGAGACGGGCACGGCAGCCGACTTCGAGCCCTTCGAGGGCGTCAACCGGCTCTCCCGGTTCGAGCTGAGGGCCGACGGCACCCTGGACCTGGCCGGCGAGGCCGTGATCCTCGAGGTGGAGACCACCCGCGGCATCTGCTGCCACGTCGGCGGCGACATCGACTTCGACGCGCAGGGCAACCTGTACCTGTCGACGGGCGACGACTCCAACCCGTTCCAGTCGGACGGCTACTCCCCGCTGGACGACCGGGAGGACCGCAACCCCGCCTTCGACGCCCGCCGCACCTCCGGCAGCACCGACGACCTGCGGGGCAAGATCCTGCGGATCACGGTGAACGCGGACGGGTCCTACTCGGTCCCGGAGGGCAACCTCTTCGCCCCCGGCACCGAGGGCACCCGGCCCGAGATCTACGCCATGGGCTTCCGCAACCCGTACCGGTTCAACGTCGACCGGGCCACCGGCATCCTGTACGTCGGCGAGTACGGCCCCGACGCCGGCGCCGCCGACCCCGCCCGCGGACCGGCCGGCCAGGTCGAGTTCGCCCGGGTCACCGGGCCCGGCAACTTCGGCTGGCCGTACTGCACCGGCGACAACGACGCCTACCGGGACTTCGACTTCGCCACCGCCACCTCCGGTGCGGCCTTCGACTGCGCGGCGCCGGTCAACGACTCGCGGCACAACACCGGCCTGGGCGCACTGCCCCCGGCACAGCCCGCCTGGATCCCCTACGACGGCGGCAGCGTCCCGGAGTTCGGCACCGGCTCGGAGTCGCCGATGAGCGCGCCGGTCTACCACTACGACCCGGAGCTGGACTCCCCGGTGAAGTTCCCCGAGGCGTACGACGGCGACGTCTTCCTCGCCGAGTTCGGCCGCCGGTGGATCAAGCGGGTGACCGCCGACGCGGACGGCACCGTGCGGGGCATCGACGACCTCCCGTGGAGCGGCACCCAGATCACCGACATGGAGTTCGGCCCGGACGGTGCGCTGTACGTCCTGGACTACGGCCTCCAGTGGTTCGCCGGTGACGAGAACTCCGCCCTGTACCGGATCGAGAACGCCACCGACGGCCGCTCCCCGATGGCCGAGGCGAGCGCCTCGGTCACCTCCGGCAAGGCCCCGCTGAAGGTCTCCTTCTCCTCCGCTGGCACCGGCGACCCCGACGGCGAGGCACTCACCCACCGGTGGGAGTTCGGCGACGGCACCACCTCCACCGCGGAGAACCCGCGGCACACGTACCGCAAGAACGGCACCTACACGGCCGGGCTGACCGTCACCGACCCGACCGGGCGCACCGCCAGGGCCACCGTCCGGGTGGTCGTGGGCAACACCGCCCCCGTGGTGGAGCTGGTGACGCCGGGTGACGGCGGGCTGTTCTCCTTCGGCGACACGATCCCCTTCACCGTGAGGGTGACCGACCGCGAGGACGGCCGGCGGATCGACTGCTCCAAGGTCACCGTCACCTTCGTCCTCGGCCACGACAGCCACGGCCACCCGCTGACCTCGGCCAACGGCTGCACCGGCACCCTGCGGACCACCGCCGACGGCGGCCACGACGCCGGCGCCAACGTGTTCGGCGTGATCGACGCGCAGTACACCGACGGCGGGGGCGGCGGCCAGGACCCGCTGACCGTCCACGACCAGGTCGTGCTCCAGCCGGAGAACCGCCAGGCCGAGCACCACGGGGACTCCTCGGGGGTCACGAAGATGTCCAAGGAGGCGGCGCACGGCGGCCGCACCGTCGGAGACATCCACGACGGCGACTGGATCTCGTTCACCCCGTACGACCTCTCCGACGTCACCTCGGTGACCGCCCGGGTCTCCTCCGGCGGCGTCGGCGGCACGCTGGAGTTCCGCGCCGGCTCGCCCACCGGGACACTGCTCGGCACCGCCACGGTGCCGCTCACCGGCGGCTGGGAGACGTTCGAGGACGTGACCGCCGCCATCTCCGGGGCACCGGAGGGCGCGACCACGCTCCATCTGGTCTTCCGGGGCGAGAGCGGCGGCGCGCTCTACGACGTGGACGACTTCACCTTCACCACCGGCTGACCGGGAAGAAGGCACCGGTACGAGCCACGAGATGCGGGTCCGGCACCCGCGGACCGAGGAACTGCCCGCGCGGCCCGCCGCGTAGGCGCTCGACGGCGGCGGGCGGAGGACGCCGGACCTCCGCCCGCCGCCTCCCACACGTCCCCCGCGCCACTCCGGTCCCCGGAGGCCACCTTGTTTCTCCGGCACGGTTCGACCACCTTGTTTCTCCGCACGGTCCACGACCCGCGGGTCACCGCCGACCCGTTCCCTTCCCCCTACACCGTGCGCACCGAGGAGGCAGCTTCATGTCCGCTCTCGACTCACCGCCCCGGGTGGGCGTCTGGCTGATCGGGGCACGGGGATCCGTCGCCACCACCGTCGTCGCGGGCTGCGCGGCCCTGACCGCCGGTCTGCGCCCGGCCACCGGAATGCTCACCGAGACGCCCCCGTTCGCGCGCAGCGGACTGCCGGCGCTCTCCTTACTGACCTTCGGCGGTCACGACACCGCCGAATGCCCGCTGCCCAAGCGCGCCGAGGCGCTCGCCGGAGCGGGGGTGCTGCCGCACGGGCTGCCCGACGCGGTGCGCGCCGAACTGGCCGACGCGGACCGGGAGATCAGGCCGGGAACACGCGGAGGCGGACAGGACGAGACCGCCCGGCTGGCCGACGACATCGAGGACTTCGCGCAGCGGCGCGGGCTCTCCCGGGTGGTGGTGGTCAACGTCGCCTCCACCGAGCCCGCCGACGGCGGCCCCGGTCTGCCGGTCAGCTCGCTGTACGCGGCGGCCGCGGTGCGGGCCGGCTGCCCGTACGTGAACTTCACCCCCTCCGCCGGGATACAGCACCCCGCACTGGCGCCGCTGGCAGAGGAGAGCGGACTGCCCTACGCCGGACGGGACGGCAAGACCGGGCAGACCCTGCTGCGGGCGGTGCTGGCGCCGATGTTCGCGCAGCGCGCGCTCGAGGTGCGGGCCTGGTCGGGAACCAACCTGCTGGGCGGCGGCGACGGGGCGGCGCTGGCCGACCCGGCCGCCGCCGCGGCGAAGAACGCCGGCAAGGCACGGGTGCTGGCCGACGCCCTCGGATCCCTGCCGGAGGGCGCGACGCACATCGACGACGTCCCCGCGCTGGGGGAGTGGAAGACCGCATGGGACCA
>NZ_JACADT010000309.1:0-5861 GCF_013421635.1 Streptomyces sp. UH6
CGGCGGTGTGCGGTGGCCGGGTGCCGGTGTCAGTCGGCGACACGGTTGTCCGCCTCCTTCCAGGTCCGGGTGATCAGGTGGAAGAGGTCGGTGTGGTCGCCGAGGCCGAGGACCGAGGCGGCGGAGGGCCCGTGGGCGGCGATCCTCACCTGCGCGCCGGTGTGCACCAGGATCTCCCCGGGCAGGTTGGTGGCGTAGTTGATCAGCATGGGCTCGCCGTCGTGCGCGAGGAGCATCGTGGTGGCCCCGGGACTTTCGACGTCGACGGGCAGGATCTGCGCGGAGTGCCCGTGGTCGGCGGTGACCAGGACCAGGGTGTCCCCGTGCTCCTCCGCCCAGCGCAGCCCCACCGTCACCGCCGCGTCGAACGCGGCCACCTCACTGATCATGCCGCAGGCGTCACCGTCGTGACCGGCGGTGTCGATCAGGCCCGCCTCGACCTGGAGCAGGAAGCCGCGGCCCTCCGCACGTTCGTCCAGGATCTCCAGCGCCTTGGCGGTCATCCGCGCCAGCGAGGGCTGGTCCGCCGGGAGGTCCGGGTTGACCCGGCACACGGCGGCGGGGCCCCGGTCCACGCGGGCGGGCGGGCCCACCCAGTACCGGGCCAGCGCCTCTTCGCCGAAGAGGCCGAGCAGCGGCGCTCCCGCGTCCGCGGCGGCCAGTTCGGTCGCGGTGGTGATCACGCGGTAGCCGGCGGCGGCGGCCTGGTCGAGGACGGTGCGGCCGGCGAACTCGCCGGCCCGTACGGTCTGCCGGAAGTACTGTGCGCCGCCCCCGAACAGCACGTCGGGGCGTGTGCGGACCAGTTGTTCCGCGATGGAGCCCGGCCCGCCGTTCTCGGTCGCCTGGTCCGGGCACCGTTCCATGGTGTCCGGTCCCCGGCCGCTGCGGTGGGCGACGTGGGCGCCCATGGCGGCCGGGGTGGGGTCGCACACCTCCTCGGTGGTGACGATGCCGGTGGCCATGCCCCGTTCCCGGGCGAGCTCCACCAGGGTGGGGACGGGCATCCCGAAGGCGTCCACGCCTATCGCGCCGTTGTAGGTCTTGGCGCCGGTCGCCCAGGCGGTGGCCGCGGCGGCGGAGTCGGTGACGTAGTTGTGGCGGGTCGGGTCGCCCGCGGTCACCGAGTAGTTGGTCACCGAGCCGGTGAAGAGGAACGCGTCGAGGATGAGTCTGCCGTCGGCGCCCTTCAAGTAGTTGCGGGCGATGGTGAGTTCGTCCTCGCCCATGCCGTCCCCGACGAACAGGACCACGTTCCGCGGGATGCCGCGGGCGGAGAGCGCGATCGCCTCTTCGGCCCGGCCGGGGTCGCCCCAGGAGCCCTCGCCCCGGCCTGCGCGCGGTGCGGTGCCGTGGCCTTCGTTCGCCGTCGTGTCGGTACTCATGCCGTGGTCCCTTCCGGTTGTCCCGGGCGCGGTCCGGTACCGCGCCTCGTCCGCTCGTACAGGCCCAGCGCGGCGACGGTCACCGCGTCGGTGACGTCGCCCGCCTGCTGCATCCGCCAGATCTCCTCGAGGTCGAACACGCCGAACCGCACGTCGCCCTCGCCGGGTTCGGGCCGCGGGCCGACGGTGGTCAGCGACCGCGCCAGGTAGACGTGGCAGACGCCGGTGGCGTAGCCGTACGCCTCGTGCAGGAGGCCCAGGTGGTGCCACTCGTCCGCCGCGAGTCCGGCCTCCTCCCGCAGCTCCCCGGCAGCGGTCTCCTGCGGCGGGACGCCGGGGGTGGCCGCCGAGCCCTGGGGGAACTCCCAGAACCGGCGGCCGACCGGATGCCGGTAGAGGTTGACCATGGCCAGCCGGCCGGGCTCCACCTCGGGCACCACCAGCGCGAAGTCGGAGCGCTCGAGCACCGACCAGACGCCGGGCGAGCCGTCGGGGAACCGTACGTCGTCCTCCCGCAGCCTCATGTAGGGCGACGTGTACACCTGCCGGGTGTCCAGGACGTCGAAGGCGCCTTCGGTGTTCCCCGTTCCCATCAGACGGCCACCGTCTCCAGCAGGCCGGCGTGCCTGCCGCCCCGGGAGGCCTCGTTCCAGAGGGTGCCGAGGTGCTTCAACAGGGGCGAGGGCGCGTCGTAGTCGCGGTGGTCCAGCCTGCTCACCGGCACGACGTCGGCGAGCGTCCCGGCGAGGGCGAGGCCGTCCGCGCCGAGCACGGTGGTGCGCAGCAGCGGTTCGCGGGCCCATTCGATGCCCTCGGCCCGGGCGATCGCGGCGAGCAGGGCGACGGTCACCGAGTCAAGGCAGCCCTCCCACGGCGGCGGGGAGCTGAGGCGTCCGCCGTGTTCCAGCACGACGGCGGCGCCGGCCGACTCCGCGACGCGTCCCGCGGCGTTGAGGACCAGGGCGTCGTCGTACCCGGCCTTCTTCGCCTCCAGCCGGGCGAGCCGGGTGAGCTGGTAGTTGCCGACCACCTTCAGGGCCGGGGGCAGCGTGTCGTCGGTGGGGCGCCGCCAGGCACTGGTCTGCAGGGTCACCGGCGCGGGGGCCCCGGGCTCCTGGCGGAAGGCGGCGACGGTCACGGAGGCCGCGCGGGCCCGGGGGGTGAGGACCGCCCCGACGACCATGGGCCGGATGTACACGTCGCAGTCGGGGAACCCTGCCGCCTCCTGCTCGGCGGCGGCACGGCAGCCCTCGAGCAGTCCGTCGACACCGCCTTCCAGGGGCAGGCCGAGGACCTGGCAGGACCGGGACAGCCGGTCGAGGTGGCGTCGGGCGCCGAGCAGTGCCAGCGATCCGTCGGTCTGCCGCCGGGCGACCAGACCGTCGAAGACGCTGAGTCCGCGCAGCAAGGCGTCGGACATCAGGGGGAGCCGCGCTTCCTCCCAGTCGGCGAGCGCTCCGTCGAGCCAGATGGTGCCGTTCTGTACGCGCATCGGTGAGGTGTCCTTGCGTCGGGGCGGAAGGTTCGGGGGTGGGGGTGGCGGCCGGCGGCGCGGACGCTACCGGGAGGGGCCGGAGCCGTCCGGGCTCCACGCCGCGCGCACGCCCTCCAGCAGCCGTTCGGTCTGCTCGAGCATCCGGCGGACGTCGAACTCGCGGCGCACGGTGGCCAGGGCGTTGGCCGCCAGCCGGGCGCGCAGCTGTTCGTCGCCGGCGAGCTGTGCCAGGGCCTCGGCCCAGGCGCCCTCGGCGGTCGGCGGCAGGCGCAGTCCGACGTGCGGGTCGGCGATCACCTCGCGCAGTCCGCTCACGTCGCTCACGACGGTGGGCCGCCCGGCGGCCATGGCCTCCAGCACGGCGAGTCCCAGTCCTTCGGCGAGGCTGGGCTGCACGACCACGTCGCACTCCCGGTAGACCGCGGGCATGTCGTCGAGGGCGAGGTCCTGGCGGAGTGTCACCCTCTCGCCCAGGTCGAGCACCTTGATCAGCGTGAGGAGCCGCTCGTGGTAGCCGAGGTCGGAGGAGTGGGCGCGGCCGGCGATCACCAGGTGGGCGTCGACACCGCCGCGGACCAGCCGGTCGAGCACCCGCACCATGAAGTCCTGCTGCTTGCGTGGGGCGATGCGGCCGCTGAGGACGATGACGAAGCGGCCGTCGGGCCGGCGCGGCCCGTCGGTCGCGAACCGCTCGCACTCGATGCCGTGCGGGATGTGGTGGGTCGTCTCCCGGGGGCTGCCGTAGGCGAGGGCCTTCTCGTGGTAGAAGCGGCTTCCCGCCACCACCGCGTTGAGCGGCAGCGTCGAGTACACCAGGCGGGCCCGGCCCCGGCCGAGGGGCCCGCGTTCCGGCTGCTGCTCGTGGAAGTTGGCCACCAGCGGGCGGCCGTAGGTCATGGCGACCATGCTGCCGAGCACGGCCGTCTCGTGGCTGTTGGCGAAGACGACGTCCGGGGTGCCCCAGGTGTCGACCAGGGCGGCGAGTTCCTCCGCCGCGCTGAACTGCATCTGCTCCCAGCGGAGTTTGGTCGGGTCGTCCAGCAGGTCCCGGTAGGCCAGGAGGCGGCGGACCCGGGCCTGGCCGTCGAGGTCGTCGGCGGGTGCGGCGACACGGTCGCCGTCGGTGGCGACCAGCACGTCGTGGCCGCGGGCGGCCAGTCCGGTCGCGATGGTGCGGATGTAGGACTCGGCGCCACCGATCAGGGGGTGGTACGCCGGGGCGAGGGCGAGGACGCGCATGGGTTCTCCCGGGTTGGTTCGGCTTCTGGGTCAGGCGACGCAGCCGTCGGCCACGGTGGTGTGGTCGGGGACGGTCGCGCCGGGGAGGACGACCGTGTCGTGCAGTCGGGCGCCGGCCCCCACCACGGCGTCGTCCGCGACGAGGACCCGGCCGGTGAGGAGGGCGGAGGGGTGGACGCGGGCGGTGGGCGCGACGTGGCGGGCGTCCCCGCCCGCCGGGGCGAGGTCGTCGAGGACGGCGCGCCGGTAGGAGTCGGTGGTCCCCAGGTCGTCCCACCGGCCCAGCCACGGCACCAGGCCGACCGCGGCCCGCTCGGCGAGCAGCTCGGGGATCAGGTGGGCGCCGAAGTCGTACAGGCCCTCGGTGGGGACGCGCTTGAGGAGTTCGGGGCGCAGGCAGTACGCGCCGCCGCTGACCCAGCTGCGGCGGCCCGCGGCCCAGGCCGGCTTCTCGTCCAGCGCGGTGGGGCGTCCGCCGTCGTCGAGACGGAAGACGCCGAACCGGGAGCCGTCGTCCACCTCGACGGCGAGCACCGACAGGTCGCTGCCGCTCTCGTGGTGCCGTCGCACCAGTTCGGCCAGCGCGCCGTCGCCGAGGTACAGGTCGCCGGAGACGACCAGCACCGTGTCGGCGGCGGTGAGTTCGTCCTCGAAGGTCAGCATGGCGCCGGCCGGCCCGCGCAGTCGGTCCTCCCTGCGCGTGACGACGGGCAGGGCGAGGTCCGCTCGGGCGAAGTAGTCCTCGGCCGCCTCCGCGTGGTGGTGCAGGTTGCACAGGATCCGCCGGGCGCCGAGCGGCGCCACCTGGTCGACCAGCCGTCCCAGGATGGTCGTCGGGCCGAGCGGGAGCAGGGGCTTGGGCAGTCGGGCGGTGAGCGGCATCAGTCTGCTGCCGGCTCCGGCGCCGAGTATCAGGCACTCCACCTGTCGTTGTCCTTTCCGTGCGGTGCCGCGGGATCGTGGTGCGGCGTCGGGGGGTCGAAGAGTTCGGCTCGGGTGAACAGCGGGGTCATCTCCCAGTCCTCCGCGGCCCAGGGGGATGCGGAGGGGACGCCCGGGGCGGGCGACGGGCCGGACCCGGCGGTGAACGCGCCGGGCGGCGGCGAGGCGGCGGGGGATCCACCGGGCGCGGACGCCTCGCGCAGCCGGTCGAGGTCGGTGAGCCGGCCGAGGCGGTTCAGGCATTCCTCCGCGAACAGCGGGGCGAGCACGAGCTTTCCCGGCAGGACGGTGAGCGCGTTGTCCCAGCCGAGGTCGAACACGCCGCCCTCGGGCAGTCCGCCGCCGGCCTGGTCCGGCGCGTCCACCTCCACCTTGCACGCCGGGTAGAGGCCCCAGCGGGCGGCGGGGTCCTCCCACAGCCCGGGCAGGTGGTGGGCGAGGACCCGGGAGGCCGCCCCGAGCCAGGACCGGCGCGCGGCCTCGTCCTCGTCGCTCGCCCAGAAGTTGACGAACGTGGACATCAGGTAGACGCGCTCCCGGCCGGCGGGACGCGACGCGACGAAGAGTCCCTGTGCGCTGTCGGCGGGGAGGCAGAACGCCTCGGGCAGGTCCTGGCCGGTGCGGCACACCAGCATGTAGGTCAGCCGGGTCCGCACGCCCAGGGTGCGGGCCAGGGGTCCCAGCAGGCCGGGTGTGCCCAGCCCGGCCGACAGCACGAAGGCGGGGGCCGAGACGGTGACCGTGCCCTCGCCGGTCAGGACGTCCACGGACCGCACGGAGCCGCCGGAGTGGCGGACCGC
>NZ_JACADT010000031.1:0-17593 GCF_013421635.1 Streptomyces sp. UH6
TGGGGCGGGCCGAGCCGCAGGGAGCCGAACAGTCGCCCCGCCGGCTCGGCAGGCTGCTGCTGACCGTGGTCCTGCTCCTGCTGGCCGGCGCCGTCGCCTACGCGATGCTCTTCATGCCGAAGCAGGGCGAGCGGGCCGACGGCCAGGACACCTCCAAGGGCGCCGTCCCGGTGGACACCGCGCCGACCACGCCGCCCCGGAGCGATCCGGAACCGACACCCACCCCGTCCGGGAAGGACACCGCCGAGCCGGACGCCAAGCCCTCCGCCGAGCCGGACGGCGAGGTGGCGGAGGGCTTCGTCCTGCGCAAGGACCCCGAGGGCTTCGAGGTCGCCGTGGCGAGCGGCTGGCAGCGCGCGCCCCGCAACGGGCAGGGGCAGGTGGTCTACTCGAAGGGCGACTTCCGGCTGATCGTGGTGCCCGGCCGGGACAGCGCCGAGCAGTACGGCCGCGACCCGCAGGTCTACCAGCAGGAGCACGAGCCCGAGTTGCAGCCCTACCGCGACTCCACCTGGGCCGGCTCCGGCGGTCTGCGCCGTATCGAGGTGGGCGGAAAGGTCATGGCCGAGGGCGAGTTCACCTGGACCGACGGCCAGGGACGCAAGCTGTACGTGCGCAACCTGGCGATCCTCGACGGCGGCCGCTACCACGTGGTGCAGCTGCGCGGCCCGGAGGCGGAGCGGGACCAGGTGACCCGGCTCTTCGAGCAGGCGTCGAAGACCTACGAGTCCACCGGCTGACCGTCACGGCTCTGTGACCGGTCGGGGGAGCGGGTGGCTCCGCACGGGTCCGGCGCGATATGGATGTGTCCATGAGCAGCCACGGGGGAGCCGGCAACCGGCCCGAAGAACCCACCAGCTACGGCCTGCAGCCGCCGGTCCGGCCCGGCGAGCCGCAGCGGACGCCGCAGCCCGGCCGGCAGAACGCGCCGCACCCGCTGTCGCCGCCGGTCCCGCAGCAGTCCACGGCCCACGCACCGGCTCCGCCGCATCCCTCGGCACAGGCCCAGCCCCACCCGTACACGCCCACCCGCGAGGCTCCGCAGCAGCAGCCGCCCGCGCAGGACCCCGGCGCGGGCCGCCTGATAGCGGGCCGCTACCGGCTGCTCTCCCGGCTCGGCCACGGCGGCATGGGCACCGTCTGGCGGGCCATGGACGAGACGGTGGGCCGCGAGGTGGCGGTCAAGGAGCCCCGCCTCCCCGACCACCTCCCGGAGACCGAGCGGGAGAAGCTGTACACCCGGATGAGGCGTGAGGCGACCACCGCCGCCCGCACCGACCACCCCGCCGTGGTCACCGTGCACGACGTGGCGGTGGTCGACGGCCGGCCGTGGATCGTGATGGAGCTGGTCCGCGGCCGCTCGCTGGGCGACATCCTCCAGGAGGGCACGCTCGGCTCCCGGGAGGCCGCCCGGATCGGCCTGGAGGTGCTGGGCGCGCTGGAGGCGGTGCACGCGGCGCGCATCCTGCACCGGGACGTGAAGCCGGACAACGTGCTGCTCGGCCACCACGACCGCGTCGTCCTCACCGACTTCGGCATAGCCCAGGCCGAGGGCGACACCAGCCTCACCGACACCGGCGCCTTCGTCGGCTCGCCCGAGTACGTCGCCCCCGAACGGGTGCTGGGGCAGCGGCCGGGCGAGGCGTCCGACCTGTGGTCGCTGGGTGTGGTGCTCTACGCGGCCACCCAGGGAGTCTCGCCGTTCCGGCGCAGCAACACCCCGGCCACCCTGCAGGCCGTCCTCAACTCCGAGCCGCCCACGCCCGCCGCCACCTCCGGACCGCTCGCCGAGGTGATCGACGGGCTGCTGCGCAAGGACCCCGCCCAGCGCCTGGACCACGCCGGGGCCCGCCGCCTGCTGGAGGCCGCGCTGCGGCCCCCGGAGCCGCCGGCCCCGCCGCGGCCCGCCCCGCCGCGCACCGGTGGGGTGTGGGTGCCGCGCAAGGTGCTGCTGGGGGCGGTGTCCGGACTGCTGGCGGCGGTGCTGGTCGCCTGGCTGGTGATCGCGGACCCGTTCGGCGGCACGGTGCCGGACGACTGGAAGCGCCATCCGCAGAAGGCGCTCGGCGTGAGCGTCAGCGTGCCCGCCGCGTACGAGGTCCAGCGCCCGAAGGACACCGACACCTTCAAGGACTGGGTGGCCTTCCACGACCCCAGCGGCGTCATCCGGGTGAGCGTCGAGCGGTACGACCAGGAGAACAGCCTCGCCGACGTGGCCGCCAGCCCGGACGCCCAGATGCACGCCGAGAACGAGGACTTCCGCAAGTCCGGCGAGTACGACTTCGACATGCCGGAGGCCCCGACGACCCGGCCCGCGCCCGGTCTGAAGCACCAGGACCGCCCCTCGGCCGAGAACACCGTCTCGTTCGAATCCACCGACACCCAGAACCCGCGCCCGGTCGAGCTGCGGTTCTTCTACTACGAGAACGCCGAGGAGCAGATGTACCGGGTGGTGATCGGCTACCCGGGGAAGGGCGACGTCACCGAGCGGGGCAGGGAAGTGGCGCAGAAGGCGATCGAGGCTCTGGAGTTCGACCCGGCCTGACACCGCCGCCCGCAGGGACGTGGCCGCAGTCGTCCGAAAAGAGTTCCGCGGCCACGTCTCCCCTCGCACAACCCCTGATCAGGGCTTTTCTGCCAGCGATCACTGGCAGAATGTGCCCACCGAGTGAAGGGGTGTTACCGATGGGTACCCAAAGTGTTTCGACCGTCATACCCTGCGCCTCATGACGGACACGCAGGCCTCGCAGGCACGGGAGACGGACCGCACGGGCGTGAGCGCCAATCCGGTGGCCGCGGCACCGCCCGGTGCGCGTGCCATCAGTGACGTGGTCACGCCGGATCTGGTGGCCCGGCTGACCAAGGGCGTGACCGGCACCGGCCGGACGTTCAACCACAGCCCGCTCACCGGTGAGCGGCTCGCCGACCTGCCGGAGTCCTCGCTGGACGAGGTCCGGACGGCGTTCGACCGGGCCCGCGCGGCGCAGAAGGCCTGGGCCGCCGTCCCGGTGCGCCGCCGTGCCGCCGTGCTGCTCCGCTTCCACGACCTGGTGCTCCGCCATCAGGCGGAGATCCTCGACCTGATCCAGGCCGAGACCGGCAAGGCCCGCCTGCACGCCCACGAGGAACTGCAGGCCGTGGCCATGGCCTCCCGCCACTACGGCCGCAAGGCCCCCGCCTACCTGGCCCCCAAGGGCCACCTGGGCGCGGTGCCGCTGCTCACCAAGGTCGAGGAGCTGCGCCACCCGCGTGGCGTGATCGGCCAGATCGCGCCGTGGAACTATCCGCTGGAGCTGTCCGTCGGCGACGCGCTGCCCGCGTTCGTGGCGGGCAACGCCGTGGTGATGAAGCCGGACACCGAGACCGCGCTGACCGCTCTGTGGGCGCGGGAGAAGCTGATCGAGGCCGGGCTGCCCGCGGACGTGTGGCAGGTCGTCCTCGGCGAGGGCCCGGTCGTGGGTCCCGAGGTGGTCCGGCACGCCGACTACGTGTCGTTCACCGGCTCCACGCGCACCGGACGGGAGGTCGCCGAGCGTGCCGCGGCCCGCCTGGTCGGCGTCTCGCTGGAACTCGGCGGCAAGAACGCCATGGTGGTCCTCGAGGACGCCGACCTGGACAAGGCCGCCGAGGGCGCGGTGCGGGCCTGCTTCTCCACCGCGGGGCAGCTCTGCATCTCCATCGAGCGGCTCCTGGTCCACGAGGCGGTGGCGGACGCCTTCCTGGAGCGGTTCGTCGCCCGCACCAAGGCCGTGCGGCTGGGCAACTTCCTCGGCTACGGCGCCGACATGGGGTCGCTGGTCAGCGAGCGCCAGCTGGAGATGGTCGTCCGGCACGTCGAGGACGCCGTCGCCAAGGGCGCCACGGTGCTCGCGGGCGGGGTCGCCCGGCCCGACGTCGGCCCGTACTTCTACGAGCCGACCATCCTCGACGGCGTCGCGACGCCGATGGCCGTGTGCTCCGAGGAGACCTTCGGGCCGGTCGTCTCCGTCTACCGCTTCTCCGACGCCGACGAGGCGGTCGAGCGGGTCAACGCCAGCGACTACGGCCTCAACTCCTCGGTCTGGTCCAAGGACATCCGCCGCGCACGGCGGATCGCCGCCCGGCTGCAGACCGGCACCGTCAACATCAACGAGGGCTTCGCCCCCGCCTACGGCAGCGCCCGGTCGCCGATGGGAGGCATGAAGGACTCCGGACTCGGCCGCCGCCACGGCTCCGAGGGCATCCTCAAGTACACCGAGGCGCAGACCGTCGCGGTGCAGCGGATGATGCCGCTGGCGCCGTCCTTCGGCCTGAACGACGAGCAGTACGCGGCCGTGCTCAGCGCCGGATTGAAACTGATGAAGGCGTTCCGCCTCCGCTGATCCCCGTCCGGGCGGCACACCGCCGCACCCGCACCGCACCGTCGGACCCGCACCGCACGGCCGTACCGCCCCACCCGCACCGCATGGCCGTACCCGCACCCGCACGGTCCCGTTGCCGAACCCGCCGTCCGCCACCGGTTCTCAACCGTTCTCGATGAGGAGAGCACGTGTCGCAGGAGAACGCTCCGCAGGAGAAGACCGCCGGCCTTCCCGACGCTCCGCAGGACGATCCGTCGCCGTCGCCGTTCGACTACGACGTGATCGTCGTCGGCTCCGGCTTCGGCGGGTCCGTCACCGCGCTCCGACTCACCGAGAAGGGCTACCGGGTCGGCGTCCTGGAGGCGGGCCGGCGGTTCACCCGGGAGTCCCTGCCGAAGAACTCGTGGGACCTCAAGAAGTTCCTCTGGGCCCCCGCGCTCGGGATGTACGGCATCCAGCGCATCCACCTGCTGGGCAACGTGATGGTGCTGGCCGGCGCGGGCGTGGGCGGCGGGTCGCTGAACTACGCCAACACCCTGTACGTGCCGCCGACGCCCTTCTTCCAGGACCCCCAGTGGAAGGACATCACGGACTGGGAGGAGGAGCTGAAGCCGTACTACGACCAGGCGCGGCGCATGCTGGGCGTGCGGCTCAACCCCACCATGACCCCCTCCGACGTGCACCTGAAGGCGACCGCGGAGCGGATGGGAGTGGGCGACAGCTTCCACCTCGCGCCCGTCGGCGTGTTCTTCGGCGACGGCGAGGACGCCGACGGCAGCGTCACCGCCCGCCCCGGCGAGGAGGCCGCCGACCCGTACTTCGGCGGCGTCGGCCCCGCCCGCAAGGCGTGCCACGAGTGCGGCGAGTGCATGACGGGCTGCCGTCACGGGGCGAAGAACACCCTCAACGAGAACTACCTGTACCTCGCCGAGAAGGCCGGCGCGACGGTGCACCCCATGACCACCGTGCGGTCCGTCACGGAGGACGGCCACGGAGGCTTCGCCGTCGACACCATCGGAACCGACCGCAAGCGGGTCGGCCGGGGCCGCGTCCTCCGCTCCCGTCACGTGGTCGTCGCGGCCGGCACCTACGGCACGCAGACGCTGCTGCACCGGATGAAGGCGGGCGGGCAACTGCCCAGGCTCTCCGACCAGCTCGGCATGCTCACCCGCACCAACTCCGAGGCACTGGTCGGCGCGCAGACCGACGACCGGCGCTACCACCGGGTCACCGGACAGCCCAAGGCCGACTTCACCAAGGGCGTCGCCATCACCTCGTCGATCCACCCGGACGCCAGCACCCACATCGAACCGGTGCGCTACGGCAAGGGCTCCAACGCCATGGGCGCCCTGACGGTGCTCCAGGTGCCGTACGCGGCCAAGGGCACCGGGACCGCGCGGCTGCTGGGATGGCTGGGCAACACCGTCCGCCACCCGTTGCTGACCCTCCGGTCGCTGTCCAACCGGCGCTGGTCGGAGCGGACCATCATCGGGCTGGTCATGCAGTCCCTCGACAACTCGCTCACCACCCACCTCAAGCGCAAGGGCCTCGGCAAGGGACTGCTGACCGCGCGCCAGGGCCACGGCGCGCCCAACCCGAAGCAGATCGAGGCGGCCGTGGAGGCGGCGTCGCTGCTGTCGGAGGAGATCAACGGCTTCGCAGGCAGCAACGTCGGCGAGCTGACGGGCATGCCGCTGACCGCGCACTTCCTCGGCGGCTGCCCGATCGGGGATTCCCCGGAGACCGGCGTCATCGACCCGTACCACCGGCTGTACGGCTACCCGGGAATCTCGGTGGTGGACGGGGCGGCGGTCTCCGCGAACCTGGGCGTCAACCCGTCGCTGACCATCACGGCGCAGGCCGAGCGGGCCATGTCCTTCTGGCCCAACAAGGGCGAGGACGACCCGCGGCCCGCGCAGGGCGAGGGCTACCGGCGGCTGTCCGCGGTGCCGCCGCGGACGCCGGTCGTGCCGGAGAAGGCCTTCGCGGCGCTGCGGCTGCCGTTCCTGGGAATGCCGGCGGTCCCGCCGAAGGCGACGGCCACGCCGAAGGCGACGGCCACGCCGAAGGCGACGGCCACGCCGAAGGCGGCGGCCACGGCGGAGCTGAAGGCCACGGCGGAGCTGAAGGCCACGGAGGAGCCGAAGGTCACGGAGGAGCCGAAGGTCACCATGCCGCGGCCGGCCGGGCCACCGGAGCCGGAGGAGCAGGTCGACACGGTGCGGCAGGCGAAGCCGGTCGACACGGCAGGGGCCGCGGGGGCCGCGGGAGCTGCGGGCCCTGTGGGAACGGCGGAGTAGGCAGGGTCGGCCGTACAAGGCCCGCCCTCGCACACGTCCACCCCGCACACACCTGTCGCGACGGTGTCGTCACGACAGGCCAAGGACCGGGACCGTGGGTGGCGGTCCCCGTCGGCCGGCTCCGGGCGTCCCCGGAGCCGGCCGTTTCTGTTGGGTGACCGGGCTGCTGTCCCCTGCCGTCCGGTCACAACCCTGAGGCGACGGTCCCACGGCGCACGGCACGTTGATCCGTGCACCTCGCCGCCCCAGCAAGCCACGCGTGGTTTTTCTCGGGAGCCGTGCCTGGCCGGCACGGACACCCGGACCAACGAAGGGTTCGGGCCGACGGTCACGGTCCCGGACGGGTGATGGTGCCGGGCCCGGGCACGACGTGGGTCGTACGTGGTGCGAGGGGCGCGCACGCGCGCGACCGGTGGCTGACGGGGCGGACGGGTGCGGTCGGCATCGACGGGGCGCGTGCGGGACCGCCCGCGTACCGCCCGTGCGAGGACGGTACGCGCGGGACGGGGCAAGCGGAGGGCGGGCACACGTCGGTACACGGGCGGGAGTCAGACGCGCCCGCGGCAGAGCTCCAGGATGGTCATCGCCAGGGAGGTTCCCGGGCGGCCCAGCGCGTCGCGGTAGCGGGAGAGGACCTCCATCTCACGGGAGAGATGGACCCGCCGCCCCCCGGTGGCGATCCGGGTCTGCTGGACGACCGCGGACACGGCCATGCGTTCCTGCACCAGACCCAGGATGTGGTCGTCCAGGGCGTCGATCCTCGCCCGGGCGTCGGCGATGACGGCGGCGGGGTCCGCGGCCGGAGCGGACGCCGAGGCGGACGACGGGTCGGCCGAGGTGGCGGCCGGGCGGGTGGTCATGGGAGTGATGCTCATCGGAACTCCTGCGTGGTGTGCGGAGGAGCCCCGGTGCCGGACGGTCCGGGAAAAACGACAGGCGCCCCGGGCCTTGCCGGCCCGGGGCGCCTGGGAAGTCGCTCTACGGTTATCCGCGATGAGCAACGCGACCATGGCAGCCGGCGGGCCGGGTGCCATAGATAAACGCGAAGCTCGAGTACGCGGACATGGGGGAAGTATGACGGGTGGGTCGGAACGCCTCCACCGAGGACCGCATCGTGAGACCGCTGGCCCCCGCCTGGCCCACGCCTGGCCACGTGCAACGCACGCCTGACGCACGCACAACGCACGCCTGACGCACGCCCGGCGGCCGCCTGACGCAGCCGCCTCCGCGCTCAGCCGACGGCGTCGTCCCCGTCCCGCCGCCCGCTGCGGACGGTGCGGGCCACGAGACCGGCCACGGCGGCGATCGCGAGCCCACCGATCACCAGGGGGACCGCCACCAGCCAGGGCATGTGCCACTCCCCGGTGGCGTCGCCCGCGTAGAGCACGCCCGCGGTGATCAGGACCAGGCCGGATATGAACCGCCCTGGCTGGAACTCATGACGCCACACGGGTCACCTCCGCGTTGCCGGCGCCGACCTCGATCCGCAGCTCGATCGTCCCCGCCTCCTTCTCGTTCCTGCCGGCGTCCCCGTCTGTCCCTCCGCCGTCCACGGCCCGCAGCGTGTACTCCTCCGTCAGCCCCGCCCCCGCCCCGGTGTCCCGCCCCGAGGAGGAGGGCGAGCGGATGTCACCCAGACCGACGTTGATCAGGGTCCGCACCGTCACGTCGTCGGGCACGACCACCTCGACGCGGCCCGAGCCGACGTTCACCCTGACCGGGACCGTCTGCCCGTCCTTCACCGGCAGGTCCGTGAGGTCGAGCCGCGCCATGCCCAGCCCCAGTTGGTAGCCGTCCCGGGTGTCGGCGACGGAGACCGGACGCCATTCCCTGCGTATCCAGTCGGCGTCGACGTCGCGCGGCAGGGCTGTCGCGACCGTCAGCAGGCCCGCGGTGACCAGGCCCCAGAAGACCGTGCCCGCGCCGGTGCGGCCGAGGAAGGAACTGACCACCATGCCCGCGCCGAGAACCAGGAGGGCGCAGGCCAGCCCGTGCTGGACGGCGGTGACCGCCGGGCCGTCGGCCTCACTCAGCACGGTCACCAGCGCACCCACCGCCGCGGCCAGCAGGAACGTCACCCCGCCGAGCGAGCGGGGCCGGGGCGGCCGGGCAGGCTCGTCCCTCCCCGCCGGACCACCCCGGCCGGCCACCACGTCCGTGGCCCCGCCGCGGGAGACCGCGAGTGCCGCGGCCAGGTCCCGGTCGGACGCGTCCCCCAGATCGGCGGGGCCCCACAGATAGCCCGTGCCCCCCACGAAGGTGCCGTCCTTGACGATCGGTTCACGCCACCACGACGGGAGCGAGGCGGCGACAGGGGGCGCCTGCGCCTCGGGCGGCGCGTCCGCGGCGGCATGGGCGGACAGCGGATCCGGCCCGGGGGAGGCGCGGCGCCGGGACCAGTAGCCCGCTCCGGCCAGCAGCAGGGAGAGCACCGCCCCGAAGGTCAGCAGCCCACCGTCGCCCAGCATGGACAGGAACACCCCGCAGCCCACCAGGGCGAACAGCACGGAGGCCAGCGCCGGGCCGTCCACCCGTCCCGTCAGCAGGCGGCGGATCTCGTTCTCCTCCTCGTCCTCGTAGGGGAGGAAGAGCCAGGCGAAGCCGTAGAAGACCAGGCCGATACCGCCCGTCGCGGAAAGCACCGCGAGGGTGATCCGGAAGATCACCGGATCCATGTCGCACTGACGGCCCAGGCCCGCGCAGACCCCTCCCAGCATCTTGTGCCGCCGGTCGCGCCGCAGCGGCCGCGCCTCGCCCTCCGGGGGCTCCTCGTCGGCCGCGGACGCACCGGTACGCCGCTGCGCGTCGGGGGACGCGGGGCTCGGCGCGTGGTGGTGATCCGTCATGCATTCATGGTGACGGGCGGGACGGCTTCGCGGGAGTCGGAACGACCCTGGGAGAACCCTGAAATCGCCCCGACCCGTGCCGGGGGAATCGTTCGAGGCGCGCCGCGGCCCGGATCAGGGTTGTCTGAGGGGCCAACCCTGATGACCCTGAGGGCGCGGCGTGTGACGATCGTGGCATGCCGGAAGCCGCAGCATCACTCGACGACCCGCGGCCGCCGCGCAAGCTCTACCGCAGCGGTGACGGACGCTGGCTCGGGGGCGTGGCGCGGGGGCTCGCCGGACACCTCGGCCTGCCCGTGGCGTGGGTCCGCCTCGTCTTCGTGGGCCTGTTCGTCGCGCAGGGGCTGGGCGCCCTGCTGTACGCGGCCTTCTGGTTCTTCGTGCCGCTGGGCATCGGCGGGGTCGGGGCCGCGGACGGCCGCAAGCAGGCGTCGCCCGTCTCGTCAGGTGCCGCGGGTTCCGCAGGTGCGTCGGGTGCGTCGGCGGCGTCCGGTGCGGCAGGGACGGGTGGGCCGGAGACGTCGGGGTCGACCGGCCCCACCAGGTCCCAGGGGTCGGGCTCTCCGCGCCGCCTGGTGGCGCGGAAGCCGGACAGGGGGCAGCTGGTCGCCCTGCTGCTGATGGTCGTGGTCGCCCTGATCTTCGTGGGCAGCATGGACCTCGGCGGCGTCGCCCGGGCCTACCTCTGGCCCGCGGTGCTGGTCGGGGCGGGTGTGGCCCTGGTGTGGCGGCAGGCGGACAACGCCCGGCGGGCCCGCTGGATGGAGGTGGGCCGCCGTCGGCGGACGGTGACACTGGCCCGCGCCGCGGCCGGCGTCCTGCTGGTGACGGCCGGAGTGTCCGGCATGTTCGTCCTTCAGGGGTCCGCCGCGCACCTCGGTTCGGTCCTCCAGGCCGCGCTGGCCGTCCTGGTCGGGGTGGCCCTGCTCGCCGGTCCCTATCTGGTGAGGATGACGCAGGACCTGTCGGCGGAACGGCTGATGCGCATCCGCGCCCAGGAGCGGGCCGAGGTTGCCGCGCACGTCCACGACTCGGTGCTGCACACGCTGACGCTGATCCAGCGCAACGCCGACAGCGCGGGCGAGGTGCGCCGGCTGGCCCGTGCCCAGGAGCGTGAGCTGCGCGCCTGGCTGTACCGGCCGGAGGGATCCGGCAAGGACGAGGAGGCCGAGCCGGAGACGCTCGCGGAGGCGGTCCGGAGCACCGCGGCCGAGGTGGAGGACAAGCACGGCGTCCCCCTGGAGGTCGTGGTGGTCGGCGACTGCCCGCTCGACGAGAAACTCGGTGCCCAGATCCAGGCCGCCCGGGAAGCCATGGTGAACGCCGCCAAGTACGGTGGCGAGGGCGGGCCGGTACAGGTCTACGCCGAGGTGGAGGGGCGGTCGGTGTTCGTGTCGGTCCGTGACCGGGGCCCCGGCTTCGACCTCGATGCGATACCCGCCGACCGGATGGGTGTCCGGGAGTCGATCATCGGCCGCATGGAGCGCAACGGCGGCACGGCCCGGGTCCGGGCCGTGCCCGACGGGGGCACCGAGGTCGAGCTGGAGATGGAGAGGGCGGAGAGGACGTCATGAGCGACGCGACCGGAGCCACCGGTGCCGAGGGCACGGGCAGCGGGACGGCCGGCACGGGGGGAGCGCCCGGTGCCGAGCGCCGGGTGAGGGTCGTGCTCGTCGACGACCACCGCATGTTCCGCACCGGGGTGCGCGCGGAGATCGGCGAGACGGAACGCACCGGCGTCGAGGTGGTGGGCGAGGCGGCGGATGTCGACCAGGCGGTGGAGGTGATCACCGCCACCCGGCCCGAGGTCGTCCTGCTCGACGTGCACCTGCCGGGCGGAGGCGGTGTCGAGGTGCTCCGCCGGTGCGCGGGACTGGCGGCCGACCCCGAGCGGCCGGTGCGGTTCCTCGCCCTTTCGGTCTCCGACGCTGCGGAGGACGTGATCGGCGTCATCCGCGGTGGGGCCCGCGGCTACGTCACCAAGACGATCACCGGGAACGACCTGGTCGACTCGGTCTTCCGGGTGCAGGACGGCGACGCGGTCTTCTCCCCCCGCCTGGCGGGTTTCGTCCTCGACGCCTTCGCCTCGACCGACGCCCCGCCGGTGGACGAGGACATGGACCGTCTCACGCAGCGGGAGCGGGAGGTGCTCCGGCTGATCGCGCGGGGCTACGCCTACAAGGAGATCGCCAAGCAGCTCTTCATCTCGGTGAAGACGGTGGAGTCCCATGTCTCGGCGGTCCTTCGCAAGCTCCAGCTCTCCAACCGGCACGAGCTGACCCGCTGGGCCACGGCCCGACGGCTGGTGTGAGGGAGCGCCCGCACGCGGCCGGGACGGTGCGTGCGGTGCGTGCGGTGCGTCCGGTCTGTTCGGTCCGGGCGGTCCGTCCGGTCCGGGCGGTGCCTCCGGGGCTTCCGGTGCGGACTGGTCCGCGCGGGGTGTGCGGCGCGTTCATCCGCCGGGTCCCTGTGGGCGTCCGGTCCGGCCGTCTGCCCGTCTGCCCGTCTGCCGGTCTGCGCACCCGTCCGCCTGTCCACCCGTCCTCCCATCCACCCCACCGCCCGTGTCCTGCGGTGTGTCCGGGTCGTGCGTCTGCGCGGTCCACGGGTCCGTGTGATCGCCCGTGCGGGGGTGTCCGGGAGTCGTCACACCACCCGTGTCGCTCCGGCGAAGGGCATCTCGTCGACCGGGGCGACACGGACCGGGGCGGAGGGATTGGGCGCGTGGATCATCTTGCCGTCGCCGATGTACATGCCCACGTGGGTGACCCCGGGGTAGAAGAAGACCAGGTCGCCCGGGCGGAGCTGGGACCGGGAGACACGCTGTCCCGCGCCGATCTGTGCGTAGGTGGTGCGTGGGAGGGAGACGCCCGCGGAACGGTAGGCGGCCTGGACGAGCCCTGAACAGTCGAAGGCGTCGGGGCCGGTGGCGCCCCAGACGTAGGGACTGCCCAGCTTCCGCTGCGCGTACGAGATCGCGGCGGCCGCACGGGTGTTGGGCGCGGAGACCGTGCCCGATGAGTTCTTCGCGCCGCCGGTTCCGCCGGGCCGGGCCGGTGGAGCCTCGGCGTTCCCGCCGCCGGATTCGGCGGCGAGCCGGGCGCGTTCCTCGGCGGTGAGGCGGGAGAGCAGCCGGCGGGCCTTGCCCAGCTTTCCGGTGACGGTCTTCTTGTGCCGCTGTGCCCGCTTCTGCTGGTCCTCCAGCTCCTTCAGCTCGGTCCGGGCCTCCTGGCGCACCTCGTCCAGCTCGCGGATCTGCCGTGCCACGGAGGCGACCTCGGTGGCCTGGAGGGCGCCGGCGCGCTCGGCGAGGCCGGCGTCCCGCAGGAAGCGGTCGGGGTCGGAGGAGAGCGCCAGCTGCATGGCGGGCCCGAGGCCGTTGCCGGAGCGGTACTGCGCGGCGGCGGCCGAACCCAAGGACTCGCGCGCGGTGTTCAGCTCCTCGGTCCGCCGGGCGGCCTCGTCCTGCAGCTTGCCCACCCGGCGTTCGGCGGCCTCCGTCCTTTCCCTGGCCCCGTTGTACTTCTCGGTGGCCGCCTCGGCCTCCCGGTAGAGCTGGTCGACCTCTTCCCTGACCTGCTCCGGCGTCGGCTTCGGCGCCGCGTGTCCGACTCCGTCGAGTCCCGCCGACGCCGCCGCTCCCGCGAGTACCGCGGTGAGCAGTGTGCGGGCCCTGCTGCCGCTCCGCCTGTGCTGTGGGGGCTTGCGGTGCGATGCCACGTGGAGTCCACGTCCTTCCGTACGTCCCGCCGCCGGGCGGGGGCGGTCACACATCCGGCGGTGGCCTGCACAGGGGAGGCAGGCCACCGCCGGACCTTCGGTCGGTGACCGACGCCGTCCTGGTCAGGACGACATGAGGGGAGCCGGTCACCTGGGGGAGGACGCTAATCCGGTACGTCACCGTCTGGTAACGGTTTGTGTGCAGCTGAACGCAAAGGGTCACTATGGTCCGGGGGGTAACCCAGTAGCGGTTCGGTCGTGACGGCTTGGTGCGGTGGAGTGACCGAATGTGCACTTCCGGGGCGGATGTGACGGCAGGGGTGCTACGCGACGGCCCGCCTCCGGGGTGGGAAAGCGCGGTGGCTAGGCTCCCCGGCATGGACGTACTCCTGCACATCTTCGTCGGTCTTCACATCATCGGTATCGCCGCCCTGCTCGGCGGTTTCTTCCACCAGATGAAGGCCATCGGTCAGGGCGCCGCCCGCTTCACCCCGGGCATGCTGCACGGCGCCCTCACCATGCTGGTCACCGGCATCGTCCTGGTCGGTCTCAACGAGGCACAGGGCGGCTCGGTCAACCACATCAAGATCGGCGTCAAGCTGCTGCTGCTGATCGTGATCCTCGGCCTGGTCTACGTGAAGCGGGACGAGGAGCGGGTGTCCAAGGGGCAGTTCGCCCTGGTGGGTGCGCTGACCACGGTGAACATCTTCATCGCGGTGCTGTGGAAGTGACTCGGCCGCGCTGACGCACGCGCGACGGCCCGCACGCTCGAGGCGTGCGGGCCGTCGTCGTCTTCCGCCCGGCTTCGGCTCCGACGCTGCCGAAGCCGAAGCCGAAGCCGAAGCCGAAGCGGAACCGAGGCTGAGGCGGGGTCGCCGTTTCCGGTTCCGGTTCCGGTGCCGGTCAGGCGGGGCGCACGATGCTGTGGATGGAGCCCTCGCCGTCGTAGTAGATGGACTCCTCACGGACGTACGCACCGGGCTTCGGGGCGTGGATCATCATGCCCTCGCCGATGTAGACGCCCACGTGGGTGACGTCGTCGTAGAAGAAGACCAGGTCGCCCGGCTTCGCCTCGGAGACCGGGACGGTGGTGCCGGCGTTCACCTGGTCGTAGGTGGTGCGGGGCAGGTCCACGCCGGCGGCCTTCCAGGCCGCCTGGGTCAGGCCGGAGCAGTCGTAGGAGTCCGGGCCGGTCGCGCCCCAGACGTAGGGAAGGCCGATCTGGGCCTCGGCGAACGCGACCGCCTTCTGGCCCTGCGTGGCGGAGGCGTCCGTGCCGCCTCCCGTCCCGGAGCCACCGTCCGCGCCGCTCCCGCCGCCGGCGGCCTCGTCGGCCTCCTGCTCGGCGGCCGCCTCCTGCCGGGCCTTCTCCTCGGCGGCCTGCCGACGGGCGAGCTCCTCCGCCTTCCGGCGGGCCTCCTCCTCCTTCTGCCGCTCGATCTCGGCGAGCCGCGCCTTCTCCTCGGCGGTCAGGTCGGCCAGCAGTTCCCGGGCGTCGGTCAGCTTCTTCTGGACGGTCGCCTTGCTGGTGCGCAGTTCCTCCTCGGAGGAGCTCAGCGTCTCCAGGCTCTCGGTGGCTTCCTGCCGCTTCTCGGACGTGGCGGCCTGCCGCTCCACGAAGTCGTCGACGGCATCCTTCTGCCGGCCCGTCAGGCGGTCCATCAGCTGCGCCTGGTCGAAGTAGTCCTGAGGCGCGTCGGCGAGCAGGAAGGTCGCGGTGTCGGGGAGGGCGGTGCCGGAGCGGTACTGGGCGGCGGCGTAGGAGCCGAGTCTCTCGCGGGCCTCGTTCAGCTCCTCGGTGCGCTCGGCGACGTCGTCGAGCAGCTTGTCGAGCTCCTCGCGCTGCTGCTCGCTCTGCTCCTTGGCCGAGTTGTACTTCTCGGTGGCCGCCTCGGCCTCGCGGTAGAGGGTGTCGACCTTCTTCTGGACCTCTTCGAGGCTGGGGCGGTCGGCGGGCGCGGCCTGGGCGGTCTGGGTCAGCAGGGCCACGGAGGTGAGGGCGACGGTCGCCAGCGCGGGGGTGCGTATACCCGCGAGCAGGCCCGTGGGGCGGGGTTTTCGGTGCGACGCCAAGGCGGCGACTCCTTCCGTCTCCCGCCTACCGGGTTAGCTGTCGGGTTCGGGCGGGACTTCCGGAAGGGTTGCCCTACGGTCCGGCGGGGCCGGATCGATTCACCCCAGGTGGTGCGCGCGGGTCCCCGGCTCCGGCACGGCACCGGACTCGGCGGGGGCCGCGCGGACCGGCGAGGTTCGCCGGTCGGGATCGGACGGCCCGCGCGGCACGTTAGCCAACCCGTGGTGTCCGTGTGAAGGACGGTGTGCGTTATGCCCGATACGTTTTTGTGACCTTCGTAAAAGCGTGGCCGATCGTGAGGGCGTGGCGGCGTTCGGTAGCGCAACAGCGTTTCGTGGCGCAGTGACGTTCCACGGCCAGGGGTGCTCGGGGAGCGCGGAGGTGGTGCGCCAGCGCGGTGGTCGGCGCGTGAGCGCGGAAGGTGGTGCGTGCGTACGGAAGACGGCGCGCGGAGGTGGTGCGCGGGGACGCGGAGGTGGTGCACGGGCGGTGCGGGTCCGCCCGTGGCGCGGGCCTCAGGCGGTGGTCGCGTCGGTCCCCGCCGCCCGTCCGGCCCGCCGCGCGCGCCACGCCGCGTCGAGGGAGAGCGCGCCGCCGCCGGCCAGGATCAGCGGGGTCCACGCCATCAGGTACGGGAGGTCGTTGCCGAGGTAGTACGGCTCCGCGGCCCAGCTCATCGTCAGCCACAGGCTCAGCGAGATGAGCGCGCCCCCGGTCGCCGCCATACGGGTGAGGAGGCCGAGGAGGGTGCCGAGACCGACGGCCAGCTCGCCCAGGGCGATGGCGAGGCCGAAGGCGACGGGGGCGTTCAGCCCGAGGTCGACCAGGGCGGGGACGGCGGAGACGTCGCGGACCGCGTCCATCTGCCCGCCGATGGAGCCGGGGCCGGACTCCTTCAGGAAGGCGGAGTCGGTGAGCTTGTCCAGGCCCGCGTAGAGGAAGGTGACGCCGAGGAAGACCCTCAGGGGGAGCAGCGCGAAGCGTGCGGCGGCCTCCCTCGGGCCGGACGTCCGGGTGGCGCCGGTGGTGGTGACCGCCATGACCGTGGCCGCCTTTCCCGCAGGTCGGTTTATCCGTCAACCAATTCGGGGGACAGCCTACGTGCGCCGCGGCGTGACGTCACTCGGTGATGTCGACGACCATCCGGTTGGTCTCCAGCCCCGCCGCGGTCACCACCTGCACCTCCACCCGGCCGGGCTCCACCTCGGCCGGGACCGGCACCGTCAGCACCGTGTCCGAGGGGTTGCTGAAGCCGCCGGTGACGGGGACCAGCGGAACGTGGACGTTGACCGACCCTATGCGGACGACCATCCGCGACAGCCGGTCCGCGCCCTGCGCCCCCGGGGGCACGAACCCCGCGCCACGGATCTCGATGTCGTCCCCGGTGCGGATCGGCCCGTCCAGGTCTCCGGCCTCGCGGGCCCGCACCACGGAGAGGACGACCGGGCGGCCGCCCTCCGCGTACTTGCCGGCCAGGTACGTCGCCGCGGAGACCAGCACCACCACGGCCAGCCCCCACGGCAGGTCGGGCAGCTGCTCGGGGCGGCGGGCGAGCCGGACCAGGCCGAAGACCAGCGCCACGGCGGAGATCACCACGTACTGGATGTCGGCGAAGCTGCCCCGCCCGGAGTCGTCGGTCAGCAGGTCGGCGGCGCGCGGGCGGTCGGCACGGACCTTCTGCAGCCGCTGGCCGAGCACCCGAAGGCTCACCACCCGCCGGACCAGCACCGCGATGGCACAGACCACGGCCAGCACCGTCACCATGCCCGCGCCCCGGGCGAGGTTCAGGCCCGCGATCAGCGAGTCGCGCTCCCGGTGGCCGGAGGCGGCGGCCAGCTGGCCGGCCAGGGTCAGCACGGCGAAGGCGGTGAACAGCACCCAGGCGGTGGCCACCGCGCGGGAGGTGGAGAGGCGGTTGTCCTCACCGATCACCGGGGCGAGCACGCCGCCCCGATCACGGTGGTACCAGGAGGCGGCGGACAGCGCGGCGCCCGTCACCAGGGCGGCGAGCAGTCCGGCCGAGCGCGCCGGGGTCCAGCCGGCCCCGATCGCGGTGAGCGCCTGTACCAGCAGGAGCAGCACCACCGCGCCCCACACGGCGTAGAGGGTGATCCTCCAGAGCCGGGCCAGCCAGGCCTGCCCCTCGGCGCGGCTGCGCTCGGCCACCTCGGTGGCGGACTGGGTGAGCTCGTCGGAGACCCACTGCCGGGAGGCGGAGGCCGAGTGCGCGACCGCGGCCGGCAGCCCCTTCCCCGCGGCGAACTCGTCCCGCTGGTGCAGGAAGGCCGTCACGGCCTTCCGGTGCCCCGCCCG
>NZ_JACADT010000310.1:0-5832 GCF_013421635.1 Streptomyces sp. UH6
GTGCCCCTGCCGCTCCCCGGGCAGCGGCGACGTCGGCAGCGGCGTCACGTCATGACGCCCCTGCGCCTGGGCCTGGGCCTGGCCGGGCTGCTCGTAGGGCTGGGTGGGCTGGGTCACGGTTCCCCCCTGGGATCCATGGATCGAATGGTCGCCCGCCGCCTGCTGCGGCGGGGCCTGCTCATGCGCGAAGGAGCCACGGCCGCCGCCGTCGGTCTCCCCACCGGTCGGTCCGGCGCCCGTGGCTCCGTTCACGCTCGTCTCACTCCTCGTGCCTACTCGGCCGAGGGCGCCTCGCCCTCGTCCGCGCCGGTCGTCCCGGCCTCAGCGGTCGTCACGCCGGACTCGCCCTCGACGGTGCCCTCGGCGGCCTCGTCGACGACGATGTCGCCGTCGACCTCCTCCGCCTCGCGTCCCGCCTCGGCGTTCCGTGCGATGCCGACCACCGCGTCACGCTTGCCCAGGTTGATCAGCTGGACGCCCATGGTGTCACGGCCGGTTTCCCTGACCTCGCTCACCCGGGTGCGGATCACACCGCCGGCCTGCGTGATGGCAAGGATCTCGTCGCTCTCCTCCACCACCAGCGCGCCGACGAGCGACCCGCGGTCCTCGACGATCTTGGCAGCCTTGATGCCGAGACCGCCACGTCCCTGCACCCGGTATTCGTCGACGGCGGTGCGCTTGGCGTATCCGCCGTCCGTCGCCGTGAACACGAACGTACCCGGTCGCACGACATTCATCGAGAGCAGTTCGTCGCCCTCGCGGAAGCTCATGCCCTTCACGCCCGAGGTCGCACGGCCCATCGGGCGCAGCGAGTCGTCCGTCGCGGTGAACCGCAGGGACTGGGCCTTCCTGCTGATGAGGAGCAGGTCGTCGTCGGGGGAGACCAGCTCGGCGCCGATCAGCTCGTCGTCGCTGCCGTCCTCCATCTGCCGGAGGTTGATGGCGATGACGCCGCCGGAGCGCGGGGAGTCGTAGTCCTTCAGCGAGGTCTTCTTCACCAGGCCGCTCTTGGTGGCGAGCACCAGGTACGGGGCCACCTCGTAGTCGCGGATCGCGCGGATGCCGGCGATCTGCTCGTCCGGCTGGAAGGCCAGCAGGTTGGCGACGTGCTGGCCGCGGGCGTCCCGGCCGGCGTCCGGCAGTTCGTACCCCTTGACCCGGTAGACCCGGCCCTTGGTGGTGAAGAACAGCAGCCAGTGGTGGGTGGTCGACACGAAGAAGTGGTCGACGATGTCGTCTTCCTTGAGCTTCGTGCCGCGCACGCCCTTGCCGCCGCGCTTCTGGGCGCGGTAGTCGACGGTCTTGGTGCGCTTGATGTAGCCGCCGCGGGTGACCGTGACGACGATGTCCTCCTCGGCGATCAGGTCCTCGATGGACATGTCGCCGTCGTAGGGCACCAGCGCGCTCTTGCGGTCGTCGCCGAACTTCTCCACGATCGCGGCGAGTTCCTCGCTGACGATGCCGCGCTGGCGGACCGGGGAGGCGAGGATCTCGTTGTACTCGTTGATCTTCGCCTGGAGCTCGTCGTGCTCCTGGATGATCTTCTGGCGCTCCAGTGCGGCGAGCCGGCGGAGCTGCATCTCCAGGATCGCGTTGGCCTGGATCTCGTCGATCTCCAGCAGGTCCATCAGGCCCCCACGGGCCACGTCCACCGTGTCGCTGCGACGGATCAGGGCGATGACCTCGTCGATGGCGTCCAGGGCCTTCAGCAGGCCGCGCAGGATGTGGGCGCGCTCCTCGGCCTTGCGCAGCCGGAAGCGGGTCCGCCGGACGATGACCTCGATCTGGTGCGTCACCCAGTGGCGGATGAACGCGTCCAGCGAGAGGGTGCGCGGCACGCCGTCGACCAGGGCCAGCATGTTGGCGCCGAAGTTGGTCTGGAGGTCGGTGTGCTTGTACAGGTTGTTGAGGACGACCTTGGCGACCGCGTCCCGCTTGAGCACGATGACCAGGCGCTGGCCGGTGCGCGAGGAGGTCTCGTCGCGGACGTCGGCGATGCCGCCGATCTTGCCGTCCTTGACCAGGTCGGCGATCCGCTGGGCCAGGTTGTCCGGGTTCACCTGGTAGGGCAGCTCGGTGACGACCAGGCACTGGCGGTTCTGGATCTCCTCGACCTCGACCACCGCGCGCATGGTGATCGAACCGCGGCCGGTGCGGTAGGCCTCCTCGATGCCCTTGCGGCCCACCACCAGGGCGCCGGTCGGGAAGTCGGGGCCCTTGATGCGCTCGATCAGCGCGTCCAGGAGGTCCTCCTGGGAGGCGTCCGGGTTCTCCAGGTACCACTGGGCGCCGGCCGCGACCTCGCGGAGGTTGTGCGGCGGGATGTTGGTCGCCATGCCGACCGCGATGCCGGCCGAGCCGTTGATCAGCAGGTTCGGGAAGCGGGACGGCAGGACGGTCGGCTCCTGGGAGCGGCCGTCGTAGTTGTCCGTGAAGTCGACGGTCTCCTCGTCGATGTCGCGGACCATCTCCATCGACAGCGGCGCCATCTTGCACTCGGTGTACCGCATGGCCGCGGCCGGGTCGTTGCCCGGGGAGCCGAAGTTGCCGTTGGAGTCGACCAGCGGCATCCGCATCGACCACGGCTGGGCCAGGCGGACCAGGGCGTCGTAGATGGAGGAGTCGCCGTGCGGGTGGTAGTTGCCCATCACGTCGCCGACGACGCGGGCGCACTTGTAGAAGCCCTTCTCGGGCCGGTAGCCACCGTCGTACATGGCGTACAGGACGCGGCGGTGCACGGGCTTGAGGCCGTCCCGGACGTCCGGCAGCGCGCGCGAGACGATGACGGACATCGCGTAGTCGAGGTACGAGCGCTGCATCTCCGTCTCGAGCCCGACCGGCTCGATGCGCATCGCGACGTCGCCCCCGTCGGTGGGGTCGACGGCGACGGTCTCGGGTGCGTTGTCCCCGGCGGGGTCGGGAGTGACGGGAGTGTTCTCGTCGGCCATTGCGGGTGAAGATCCTTCCTGGTGCGGTCAGCGATTGCCCAGCTACTCAGCTGCTCGGCCGTTCGACCGGTCAGCTGTTCGACTGCTCAGCGGTGACCGACTCAGATGTCGAGGAAGCGGACGTCCTTGGCGTTGCGCTGGATGAAGGCGCGGCGGGCCTCGACGTCCTCGCCCATCAGGACCGAGAACAGGTCGTCGGCCTGGGCGGCGTCGTCGAGGGTGACCTGGCCGAGGACCCGGTGCTCCTGGTCCATGGTGGTGATCCGCAGCTCCTCGGCGTTCATCTCGCCGAGACCCTTGAAGCGCTGCACCGAGTCGTCCTTGATCCGCTTGCCGTTGCCGCGGCCGAGCTCGATCAGGGCGTCGCGCTCGCGGTCGGAGTAGGCGTACTCGAAGTCGTCCCGGCCCCACTTGATCTTGTAGAGCGGCGGACGGGAGAGGAAGACGTGCCCGGCCTCCACCAGCGGCCGCATGAAGCGGAACAGGAAGGTCAGCAGCAGGGTGTTGATGTGCTGACCGTCGACGTCGGCGTCCGCCATGAGGATGATCTTGTGATAGCGGAGCTTGGAGATGTCGAAGTCCTCATGCACGCCGGTGCCGAACGCGGAGATCAGCGCCTGGATCTCCTGGTTCTGCAGGATCTTGTCGATCCGCGCCTTCTCGACGTTGAGGATCTTGCCCCGGATCGGGAGGATCGCCTGGTACTGCGGGTTCCGGCCGGACTTGGCGGAGCCGCCGGCGGAGTCACCCTCGACGATGAAGATCTCGCACTTGGACGGGTCGTTGGACTGGCAGTCGGCCAGCTTGCCCGGCAGCGAGGCGGACTCCAGCAGGCCCTTGCGGCGGGTCAGGTCGCGCGCCTTGCGGGCGGCGACACGGGCCGTGGCGGCCTGGATGCCCTTGCGGATGATGTCCGCGGCCTCGTTGGGGTTGCGGTCCAGCCAGTCGGTGAGGTGCTCGTGGACGACGCGCTGGACGAAGGTCTTGACCTCGGTGTTGCCCAGCTTGGTCTTGGTCTGGCCCTCGAACTGCGGCTCGCCGAGCTTGACCGAGATGATCGCGGTCAGGCCCTCGCGGATGTCGTCGCCGGTGAGGTTGTCGTCCTTCTCGCGGAGCAGCTTCTTGTCGCGCGCGTACTTGTTGATCAGCGTGGTCAGCGCGGCGCGGAAGCCCTCCTCGTGGGTACCGCCCTCGTGGGTGTGGATGACGTTGGCGAAGGAGTAGACGCCCTCGCTGTACCCGCCGTTCCACTGCATCGCGACCTCGACGGAGAGCTGGCGCTCCTTGTCCTCCGCCTCGATGTCGATGACGGTCGGGTGGACCATCTCGCCCTTGCGGGAGTTGAGGTACTTGACGAAGTCGACGATGCCGCCGTCGTACTTGTACGTGACCGTCTTGACCTCGGGCTTGGCGTCCGCGCCCGCCTCGTCCGCGCCCGCGGTGGCCTTCGCGGCCTCCCGCTCGTCGGTCAGGCTGATGGAGATGCCCTTGTTCAGGAACGCCATCTCCTGGAACCGCCGGGAGAGGGTCTCGAAGGAGTACTCCGTGGTCTCGAAGATGTCCGGATCGGCCCAGAAGGTGACCGAGGTGCCCGTCACGTCGGTGGCGTCGCCCTGCGCCAGCGGGGCCGTCGGCACGCCCGCCTTGTAGTCCTGCGTCCACACGAAACCATCGGTCTTGACCTCGACGGAGACCCGGGTGGACAGGGCGTTCACGACCGAGACGCCGACGCCGTGCAGACCACCGGAGACGGCGTAGCCGCCGCCTCCGAACTTGCCGCCCGCGTGCAGGACGGTGAGCACGACCTCGACGGCCGGCTTCCCCTGGCCCGGGACGATGCCGACGGGGATGCCGCGGCCGTTGTCGACGACCCGGACGCCGCCGTCGGCGAGGATCGTGACGTCGATGGTGTCCGCGTGGCCGGCCAGCGCCTCGTCGACGGAGTTGTCCACGACCTCCTGCACCATGTGGTGCAGACCACGCTCACCGGTCGAGCCGATGTACATGCCGGGCCGCTTGCGGACCGCGTCCAGCCCTTCGAGCACGGAGATGGCGCTCGCGTCGTACGAGGGCGGGTTGCCCTCGGCGGCGGCGGGGGTGGACGGAATGTTCTCGTTGGGGTTGCCGGAATCGGCCACGAAGCGCCCTTTCTGGCACAGCACAAGCCGTCCTCGCGGCCGATGACCCGACCGGAGCGGCTGCGGCATGTTGCGGTTTTTAGGCCTGGATCAGCGTTGCTCGGTGTGTGTCCCACAAGTGGGGCGGGATTGCGCTCCAGTCTACCGCTAGCGCCGACAGTGATGGGCCGTTGCGGGCACCTCAGTTCGCATGTGCCGCCCTGAACCGGACCGTACCGACTCCCCATATACGGGATGGGGCTCCAAGAGCCTCACAGCGGCACTCAGCGCTTCGCCTTGTCAACCCATGGCTACCGGAAGGTCACCTTCAGCGGCGCCCTCTTCGAACACCCGCCCTCTCCCTGATGTCCGCGGCGGTGCGGGGCATTCCCGCGGGCGGGCGGGGGGCCGCCTCCGCCTCCTGTCGGGCCGGGCGAATGCCGCCGTTCCGTCTGCGGGACGGCCAAGCCGGAGCCTCGTTCCGCCTGCGGGCGATCGTGCCGCTGGGGCGGCACGGGCGGGCGCAGGCGGTGCGTGCGCACGTGACGGCTCGTCCACGCAGGCCCAGCGCCTGCTGGGAAGGGGGCAGGTCGGGGAACGAGAGGGCGCTGCCCACCGGAGCTGGTCCTGCGCCGCACCGCGGTGAGGGGGCGGCCGCGCGGATGGGCGGCGTTCCGGCACCCGGGAAGGCACGGCGGCAGGGTTCCGGCAGCGACCGGCCGGGCGGCGCGCAGGGAACGCGAACGTCAGCCCCGCGAAGGCCCTGC
>NZ_JACADT010000311.1:0-5831 GCF_013421635.1 Streptomyces sp. UH6
GCAGCGCGCCCGCCGAGGCGGGCGTGCCGCCCTCGCCCGCGACCGTCAGCCCGTAGAACACCGAGGCCAGACCGGGGGAGAGGGTGAGCAGACCCAGGAGGTCCAGCGGGCGGCGTACCGGGTCCTCGCCCCCGCCCGGCACCAGCCGGGCGCCCAGCACCAGGGTGAGAACGCCCACCGGCAGGTTGACCAGGAAGATCCACCGCCAGGACAGGGCGTCCGTCAGGATCCCGCCGAGCACCGGCCCGGTCATCGGCCCGATCAGCACCGGGACGCCCAGGACCGCCATCGCCGTACCCTTGCGCTCCGCCGGGACCGCGCGCAGCAGCAGGGTCATGGCCACCGGCACGATCAGTCCGCCGCCCGCCCCCTGCACCACCCGGAAGGCGATCAGCGACCCGGTGTCCCAGGCGACGCCGCAGAGCCCCGACCCCGTGGTGAACAGCGCCACGGAGACCAGGAACACCCGCCGCCCGCCCCACCGGTCCACCGCCCACCCGGTGACCGGCAGGACGGTGGCCAGCGCCAGCGTGTAACCGGTGACCACCCACTGCACCACGGACAGCGGACTGCCGAACGAGGCCTCCAGGCGGGGCAGGGCGACGTTGACGATGGTCAGGTCGAGGACGGTCATGAACGAGCCCAGCACCAGCACCGCGGCCATCGCCATGACCTGCCGGGGTATCGCGGGAAGCGCGGCGGCGGCCCCGCCGGGCGGGCGCCGCCGCAGGGTGACGGCCACCCCGGTCAGCCCGCCCGGTACGGCACGGCCGCCCGTCCGGCCCGCAGGGCGCGTCCCCACCAGACCAGTTGGTCCAGCATCGCCTTGGCCGCGCCCTCCGGGACGGCCGGGTCGTGCGGGACGCCGTCCGCGTCGAACCGCTCCCACGCGAGAGGGAAGCTGACCGAGTCGCGGACCGTGGTCGCGTGCAACTCGGCGAAGACCTGCCGCAGTTGCTCGACCGCGCGCAGACCGCCGGCGAAGCCGCCGTAGGAGACGAAACCGACCGGCTTGGCCTGCCATTCGTCGCGGTACCGGTCGATCGCCTGCTTCAGGGGCGCGGGGAAGCTGTGGTTGTACTCCGGGGTGACGACCACGAAGGCGTCGGCGGCGGCGAGCCGTTCCGCGAGGCCCTCGCCGTCCGGATGGTCGGCGAGGTCGGCCGGGTCGAGGGTGAGGTCGTCGCGTTCGGCGGCCACCCGGAGGAACCAGCCGGTGACCACGGGGGCGAAGCGGCCCTCCCGGGTGGAGCCGGTCAGGACGAGGAGGCGTAACGGAGCGGAGGAGAAGGACGTCATGGACCGAAGGTACAACGATGATGGCAAATAATGCAACGGCCGTTGTAATGGCTCGGGCGGCGGCTACCGTGGAGCGCGCGACGGCGAAGGAAAGGACGGCCTTGGTGGGCGAGCGACGGACCGACAAGAGGCAGGCGATCGTGCGGGGCGCCGCCAGGGTGTTCGGCCGGGAGGGCTATGCCCGCGCGGGCATCGACGCCATCGCGCAGGAGGCCGGGGTCTCCTCACGCACGATCTACAACCACTTCCCCGCGGGCAAGGACGAGCTCTTCCGCACCGTCCTGCTCGAAGGCTCGCGGCGGGTGGTGGAGGCGCAGGTCGACGCCATCGACCGCAGGCTGCACAAGGTCACCGACCTGGAGGCGGACCTGGTCGCCTTCGCCCGTGCCTGGCTGGAGCCCAAGTCCGCCCACCCGGAGCACTTCGCGGTGGTGCGGCAGATGCAGGCCGAGGCGGGCCGGCTGCCCTCCGAGTTCCTGGAGACCTGGCGCGCCAACGGGCCCGACCGCTCCCAGGCCGCGCTCGCCGAGCGCTTCCGCGAGCTGGCCGAGGAGGGCTGGTTCGAGGCCCCCGACCCCGAACAGGCCGCGCTGCACTTCGTGCTGCTCACCGGCACCGAGATCGGCAGCCGCACCCACCCGGGCGCCACGCCCCTGCCGGAGTCCGAACGCGAGGCGCTGATCGCCGCCGGGGTCCGGACCTTCCTGTACGGACACCTGCCGCGCCGAACCTGAACCCCCGCGCGAGGCCCGGACGTTCACGCGAAGGTCATCGCACCCGCAGCTCCAGCACCCGGTCGTCGCCGTCCTTCGGCTCCCCGCGCCCGTCCGTGTTGGAGGTGACCAGCCACAGCCGGTCGCCGCCCGCCGCGACCACCGTGCGCAGTCGCCCGTACTTCCCCTCCAGGAACGCCTGCGGCTCGGCCGACGCCTCGGTGCCGGCCAGCGGGATCCGCCACAGCCGCTCGCCGCGCAGCCCGGCCATCCAGACCGAGCCCTCCGCGTAGGCGATCCCGCTGGGGGAGGCCTCGTCGGTGCTCCACTGGGCGAGCGGATCGCGGAACTCCCCGCCGCCTCCCTTGCCCTCCTGCTCGGGCCAGCCGTAGTTGCCGCCCGGCTCGATGTGGTTCACCTCGTCCCAGGTGTCCTGGCCGAACTCCGCCGCGAACAGCCGCTGTCGGTCGTCGAAGGCGAGACCCTGCACATTACGGTGACCCCACGAGAAGACCGGGGAGTCCGGGGACGGGTTGCCCGGCGCGGGCTCGCCCTCCGGCGTGAGGCGCAGGATCTTGCCGCCGAGCGACTCCCGGTCCTGCGACAGCTCCTCGTCGCCCGCCTCCCCGGTGCCGACGTACAGCAGCTTGTCCGGGCCGAACGCGATCCGCCCGCCGTTGTGCACGAAGGCCTTCGGAATGCCCCGGAACACCACGTCCGGCTCGCCGAGCTGCTCGCCCGCCGGCCGGTCCGGGCGGTACAGCATCCGCACGATCCGGTTGTCGGAGGCGGAGGTGAAGTAGGCGTACAGGTAGTGGTCCGAGGAGAACCCGGGGGACAGCGCGAGGCCGAGCAGCCCGCCCTCGCCCTCCGGAGCGACCCCAGGCACCTCGCCGACCTCGGTCTTCTTCCCGCTCGAGGTATCGACCCGGGTCACCGTCCCCTCGTCGCGGGAGGCCACCAGCAGCGCGTCGTCACCCACCGGGGCCACCCCCCAGGGCGACTTCAGCCCGGTGGCCACGGTCCGGACCACCTCCACCGACCCCTTGGCGGGCGGGGTGCTCGCCCCCGGGCTCCCCGACGGCGACGGGTTCGCCGTCGCGCCGCTCACCGAGGGGGACGGCGCCGCGTCCCCGCTTCCCGAGGAGCAGCCGGCGGTCAACAGGAGCGCGGAGGAGGCCAGCACGGCCGCCACGGCCGCGGATCGTCCAGGACGTCGCACGATGAGGGTCCCTTCGGTCGGATCGGTCACGTCACGGGGCCGAGCGGTACCGCACGGGTTTCGGCTTCACCCTGTCCTACACCGGACGGCTCCGGAAAGTTCCCGCTCCGCCGCGGTCGTGCCGTCCGACGCCCCGGGAGACCGGCGCTCAGTCCCAGGAGCCGAGCGCCGCCGGCAGGTCCCGCAGCTCCGCCAGGTCCTCGGCGGTCAGCCGCAGCGCGGCCGCGCCGGCGTTGGGGCCGACCCAGCGCTCCTGCTTCGTCCCCGGCACCGCCACCACGTGCGGCCCCTGCGCCAGCACCCACGCCAGCGCCACCTGCCCCGGCGTCACCTGCGCGCCGTGCCGTGCGGCGACCCGGCGCAACCCGGCCACGACGGGCTGGTTGGCGGCCATCATCTCCGCGGTGAACCTCGGATGCCGCGCCCGCGGGTCGTCGGGCTCGAACCCCTCGCCCGGGGTGAGCGTGCCGGTGAGGTAACCGCTGCCCAGCGGCATCGCGGCGAGGAACCCCACCCCGTGCGCCGTGCACCAGGGGAGCAGGGTCTCCAGCGCCTCCCGGGACCAGACGGACAGCTCCGCCTCGACCGCCGTCACCGGGAACACCTGCTGGAGCCGGCTCAGCTCCGCCAGCGTGCCCTGGTACGGCCGTGCCCCGGTCCGGCGGCCGGTACGGGCGCCGCCCACCGCGCACAGGCCCAGCGAGCGCACCTTGCCCGCACGCACCAGCTCGGCCATGGCGCCCCAGGTCTCCTCGACCGGCACCTCGGGGTCGGAGCGGTGCAGCTGGTACAGGTCGATCACATCGGTCTGCAACCGCCGCAGCGAGGCGTCGCAGGCGCGCCGCACGTAGCCGGGCCGGCCGTTGGCGACCAGGTGGCCCTCCCCGACCAGCAGACCGACCTTGGTGGAGACGAACGCGTCCTGGCGCCGCTCCTTCAGCACCCGGCCCAGCAGCAGTTCGTTGGTGAACGGCCCGTACATGTCGGCCGTGTCGAGCAGCGCGGCCCCGGCCCCCAGGTCGAGCGCCCGGTGCACGGCGCGCAGCGACTCGCCGCCGCGTTGCCGCGAGGCGCTGTACCCCCAGCTCATCGGCATGCACCCGAGCCCGACGGCACCGACCTCGAGCGTCGTCGAGCCCAACCTCCTGCGCTCCACCTGCCCCCGACCCTCCCTAGGCATGCCCTGCCGCCACCACCGGATCCCGCGAGCAACCAACCTAACGTCTGCCGTCCGCGGGCACTGACCTAGCCTCGGGGGCATGACTGCTGAAGTGTGGCTGCCCTACCGCGAGGACGAGCTGGAGGGACTTCCCGAGGGTCCCGTGTACCGGTTCTGGAACGGGGAGGGGGAGTATCCGGCGGACCCGGCCGCCTGCGACTTCTACGTCGTCCCCTACCTCAAGGCCGGTGCGGTGACCACCCGCCCGATGCGGGAGATGACGTCGGTGCGGGTGGTGCAGACGCTCTCCGCCGGGATCGACCACGTCGAGCCGGGCCTCGCCGCGCTGCCCGACGGCGTCCAGGTCTGCAACGCCCGGGGGGTGCACGACGCCAGCACCGCCGAGCTGACCCTGGCGCTGATCCTGGCCCAGCTGCGCGGCATCCCCGACTTCGTGCGCGCCCAGGAACGCGGTGAGTGGGCGAGCGGCTTCCGGCCCGCGCTGGCCGACCGGACGGTGCTGATCGTCGGCTACGGGGCGATCGGCTCGGCGGTCGAGGACCGGCTCGTGCCGTTCGAACCCGCGCGGGTGGTACGGGTCGCGCGCTCCGCGCGCACGACGGAGCGCGGTCCCGTGCACCAGCTCGCCGACCTCCCGGGGCTGCTGCCCGAGGCCGACGTGGTGGTCCTTCTGACGCCGCTCACCGAGGCCACCCGCCATCTCGTGGACGCCCCGTTCCTCGCCCGCATGAAGGACGGGGCGCTGCTGGTGAACGTGGCCCGGGGGCCCGTGGTGGAGACCAAGGCCCTGCTCGCGGAGGTGGAAACCGGAAGGATCAAGGCCGCGCTGGACGTCACCGATCCCGAGCCGCTGCCCCCCGGTCACCCGCTGTGGACGGCTCCCGGTGTGCTGATCTCCCCTCATGTCGGAGGCCCCACCAGTGCGTTCGAGCCGAGGGCCAAGAGGCTGCTGGTGGACCAGTTGTCCCGATTCGCCGACGGACGCCCTCTGCGCAATGTGATGCTGACGACCGGTGGAGCAGGCATGGACTGACCCGGTCCGGGTACTCTCCGCAGTCCCGCGAAAGCGGAACGTCTCCGAACCTCCGTTCGTCATCACGCAGAGTAGATGAACTATGTCCCTGAGTGACGATGCTGGTGTATCGTCACTCGGGGGCTGCGCCCGCATCGAGGCGCCGGAGACGGACTGGACCGAACTGCGAGGGGGGCGACGGGTGATGCACGGCCGACGGACCGGACGACGGACCCATGACGCTGCGACCTACCACGCCGTCCATCACGCCGTCCATCACGTCGTCCATTGCACCGCCCAACACGCCGCCCGTCACGCCGGGAGGACCGGGACCCCTCGGTCCGTGAGCCGTCGCGCCGTCAGCGGTCGCGCCGTGGTCCACCGCGCCGCCACCCGACGCCCCGC
>NZ_JACADT010000312.1:0-5823 GCF_013421635.1 Streptomyces sp. UH6
GCTGATCCTGGGCGTGTCCCGGACCACGCTGGCCATGGCCCGGGACCGGCACCTGCCGGGCGCCCTGGCGGCCGTGCACCCGCGTTTCCGGGTCCCGCACCGGGCCGAGCTGGCGGTGGGAGCGGTGGTCGCGGTGGTGGCGGCCACGGTGGACCTGCGGGGCGCGATCGGGTTCTCGTCGTTCGGCGTGCTGCTGTACTACGCGATCGCCAACGCCTCGGCCTGGACGCTCAACCGGACGGCCGCCGCACGCGTCCTCCCCGGTGTCGGGCTGCTCGGCTGTCTGGTCCTCGCGCTCGCGCTGCCCGCCGTCCCGGTGGCCGTGGGGGCGGCCGTCGTCCTGACCGGCGCGCTCGTGTACGGAATCAGGCGGACACTTGAGTCGTAGAGGGCCTCACACGAAGGGGGAACAGCCGTGAAGCCGGTCAATCTGGTGCTCAACATCCTGTGGGTGGTGTTCTGCGGGTTCTGGATGGCGGTGGGCTATCTGGTGGCCGCGCTGATCAGCTTCGTGCTGATCGTCACCATCCCGTTCGGCGTCGCCTCGCTGCGGCTGGCGGGGTACGCGCTCTGGCCGTTCGGGCGGACCACGGTGCCCAAGCCGACGGCGGGCGTGGGATCGATGATCGGGAACGTGGTGTGGGTGATCGTGGCCGGCTGGTGGCTGGCCATCGGGCACCTGGTGACCAGCATCCCGCTGTTCGTCTCCATCATCGGCATCCCGTTCGGCTGGGCGAACCTGAAGATGATCCCGATCTCGCTGATGCCGCTCGGCACCGAGGTCGTCTCCAGCGAGGAGGCCGAGCGGGCTCCGGCGGGCGGCCCGCAGCGCTGGTGACCCCGGCGGCGTGACGAACCCGGCCCGGCCGTCCGTGCCGGGCCCTTTCCCCGTGCCCGGGCGCGCACGGCCGGCCGGCACGGCTCCAGCGGGGCTGGACTTTCGCTCCACGGCGGGTGGATGACCGCACCAGTGGTGCCGGAGCCCACGCCCGCGCAGCCTGCCGCGCGGCCCGTCGCACGCGTGCGGAACCGGGCAGAAGCTGTCGGTCGACCCGTCCGCGGCTCCCGCCGTCCGGACCGCTTCTGCCTCTCTCACGCCTCTGTGAGCTGGGAGAACAGAGGCCGGACGAGTGCCCGCGGGCCCAGTACCGCGCGTGCCGGACGCGGGTCGCCGCTGTCCGATTGCTTTCCGTTGACTGACCGAACGGTGGCTGCCAAGGTCATGGCGCGGCGCACCGCCGGATCGATCGGAAGCGCCGCGGAACGGCCCGTTTCCCTCGTCACGGGGGAAGCGCCCACCGCCCACCGCAACGGGGAGCGCCACCTGCCATGGACGACGTGACCGTCTGAGCCGTGCGCACCACACGGGTGCGCTTCCGGGACCGGCGTCCTCCCCGCACCCGGCGCCGCGACCGCCGAGCAGGCACTCCCGCGTGTCACCGGCCTGCTTCCCGTGCCCCGGGGGGAGCCGTTCCGCCCCAGCCCGCAACGCATGGCCTTCGTATCAGGAAGCAGGGGGGACCAACCATGGCCCAGGACACCACGACCTCCGGCTCGGCCGACACCCGTCCGGTACCGCGGGTGCGCCTCACCCCGGCGTCGGTCCGGGGGGCGTGCTGCCGAAGGACCGGCCGGTCGGCGAGGAACCGGGTGCACCCGGGACGGCGGCTTCGGCGCCTGCGTCTCCTGTCCGCACGTCCTCTGTCCGCATGCTCCCTGTCGACACGCTCCCTGTCCGCACACGCGACGCCGGAGAAGCGTTCCGGGGCCGAGTGATCTCCGCGGCTGATCCCCCCACCCACACCTCCCAGCGAAGGACAGGACAGTCATGACGCACCCACCGGTCCCCCAGGTCTGCGTGGTGATCCCGACCTACAACCGGGCCGAACTGCTGCGCCGCCAGCTCGAGGGGCTCATCCGGCAGAGTCTGCCGCCCGAGCGGTTCGAAGTCGTCGTCGCCGACGACGGGTCCGCCGACCACACGGCCGAGGTCGTCGCCTCGTTCTCCGGCAAGCTCAGGATCGGGTTCCACACCCAGGAGGACCTGGGGTTCCGGGCCGCCGCCGCCCGCAATGGCGGAGCCCGGCTGGCCACCGCCCCGCTGCTGGTCTTCCTCGACACCGGCGCCCTGGTCGGACCCGACTTCCTCGCCGAGCACATCGCCGCGCACGCGGGGCCGCGGCCCGACGGCACCCCGGGAGGACGCCTCGTCCTCGGTTACACCTACGGCTACAACCCCTACCGGCCTTTCCCCGGCCTCGCCGAGATCCTCGCGCAGAGCGATCCCGAGGACGTGGTGCGCACCTACGGCGGGCGGAAGGACTTCCAGGACCTGCGCCACCCGGAACTCGCCGAGGCCGGGTTCGACCTCGGCCGGCTCGCCACACCGTGGATGCACGTGTGGGCGCTGAACCTGTCGCTGCCCACCGCCGACTTCGAGGCGGTAGGAGGCTTCGACGAGGACTTCCGTTCCTGGGGCGGGGAGGACCTCGAGTTCGGCTTCCGGGTCCACGAGCACGGCCTCCCCCTGGTGCTGTCGCAGCGGGCGTGGGCGCTGGAGAGCCCCCACGAACGCGACCTGGACGGCAACCGCACCAGCAACTGCGCCAACTCCTGGCTGCTGTGGGAGAAGCACCCCGAGCCGGTCATGGAGCTCTACGGCGCCATGTACTCCCGCAACCACTACGACCCGCCCCTGGAGTACGAGTACGGGCGGCTGCTGGAGTGGCAGGAGCACGCCAGGGACCTCGACGTGCGGGCGGAGGCGGAGCGGCTGGCGGCCGAACCGCTCCCGGACGGCGGGACGGCCTCCCGGGTGGTGGTCCTGGGCGCCGGCGGCCACCCGCCCCGGCTGCCGGACGGCGCCTCGTGCACCCTGGTCGACTTCGACCGGGGGCTGCTCGACGCCCTGCCGGCGGCCGACCGCGTCACGGCGGTCCACGCCGTCGGCCTGCGCACCGTCCTCGCGGCGGGCTCCGCGGACCTCGTCGTGATCACCTCGCGGCTGCGTGGGCTGTGGGGCCGCTGGTCCGGCGACCTGCTCGACGAGGCCCGGCGGATCGGCGCCACGGTGCGGGTCGCGTTCGACGACGGGTCCGGTTCCCGGTGAAGGTGAAGGCGGTCCCGGCCCGGACCTCGCTGGTCAGCACGCCACAGCGCAAGATCATGCTGGCCGTGCTGCTCGTCGACACGATCGCGGCCGGGGCGTTCTACCCGCTGACCTTCCTCTACGTCCGCCTCAGCACCGACCTGCCGGTCACCCGGATCGGCCTGATCCTGACCTGCGGCGGCCTGATCGCCCTGCTGCTCAACCCCCTCGCGGGAAGCATCGCCGACCGCTGGGGCGCGCAGCGGACGATCGTGGCGGCGAACGCCTGCTGCGGCATCGGCTACCTGGGGCTCGTCGACATCCACGGCTGGCCCCAGCTGGTCGTCGCGGTCGCGTTCATCACGCTGTCCCAGCGGCTGTACTGGGTCGGCTGGCCGGTCTTCGTGGCCGAGCAGGCCGCCGAGGGCGAGACGCTGGACCGCTGGTTCGCGGTGGTCAACGCGTTCAAGAGCGGTGCGCTCGGCCTGGGAGCGGCCCTCGCCGCGGTGGCCCTCTCCGTCGGGGACGTCGCCACGCTGCGTGCCATCCTCCTCGCCGCGGTGGTCGCCTCGTTCCTGTCCGCGGTGGTGTTCGCACGGCTGCGGATGACGCCCCCGTCCCCGTCGGGGAAGGACGGCGCGGGCGGGGGATCCGGCGGGGCGGACGGGGCAGGCGAGGGATCCGGCGGGGTCGACGGCGCGGGCGAGGGGTCCGGTGGGGCGGGCGAGGCGTCTCCAGGCGGCACGGGGTGGCTCGCGGTGCTCCGCGACCGGCCCTACACCGCGATGACCGCCGCCCACACCGCCCTGACCTTCGCGTGGCTGCTGCCGAGCGTGGCGCTGCCGGTGTACCTCGTCGACACCCTCAGCCTGCCGCCGTGGGTGCCGTCGGTCGCCTTCGCGATGAACACCGTCCTGCCCGTCCTGTTCCAGACGACGGTGTCCCGCATGCTCATGCCCCTGCGGCGCACCCGTGCCGTGCTCGTCGGGGCAGGTTTCTTCGTCCTGGCGTTCGCCCTGTTCGCCGGGGCCCACGACGCCCCACTGACCTTCGCCCTCCTGTGCACCGCAGCAGGCATGGTCCTCTTCTCCCTCGGCGAGATGGCGGCCGGGCCCGCGGCCCAGGCCCTGTCGATGGACGCCGCCCCCGTACCCCTGCGCGGCAGGTACTCCTCGGTCTTCCAGATGTCCTGGACCGTCTCCAACGTCGCCGGCCCCGCCGTCGTCGGCGCCCTGCTGGGGTGGAACGGTCTGGCCCTCTGGCTCGTCCTGGGCCTGCTCATCGGGGTCGGAGGGCTGGGCTTCGTCGCCTGCGAGAAGAGGTTCCCGGCACGTGTGCTGCGTCCCGAGCCGAACGGAAGCATCCGATGAACGACGGACCCCGCATCCTGCATGTGAGCACCAGCACGAAACTGGGCGGCGTCGCCGAGGTCGTGCGCAGCGAACTGCCGTACCTCGCCGAACTCGGCTGGCGGACGCACTGGGTTCTGGCGCACGCCCTGGACGCCGCCCACGACGCCGCGTTCGTCCTGCACAACGGCCTCTACGGAGCACGGAGCGGCGACTTCCCCGAGGAGAGGGTGCGCCACGGCGTCGGCCACTTCCTCGCGGCCAACGAGGCGGCCGTGGTGGCGGCCGCCCGTGACGCCGACGTGGTCGTCCTGCACGACCCGCTGGTGCTCACCCTGGCGACCGCCGTCCGGGCGGTGGCACCCCGCATCGCCTGGCGCTGCCACGTCGGCTCGGAGAACCTGGCGACGATCGACCGGAACGCCGTCGAGTTCCTCCGCCCCCAGCTCGACGTCGTCGACCACCTGCTCTTCTCGGACGCGCGCCAGGTCTGGCCGGGGTGGCAGGACGACGGCCGGACCGTCGTCGTCCCGCCGGGCATCGATCCCCGGTCGTGGAAGAACCGGGACCTCCCGGACGACCTCGCCGGAGAGCTGTGGTCCTCCCTGCACGCCGCCCGCGGCTGCTCCCTCGCCCGTGTCACGGGTGAGGAGGACGCGCGGATCCTGGTCGACGACTTCGGTACGGGCGGTCTGCGCCACCCCGACGCCCCGTTCGTCCTCCAGGTCTCCCGGTGGGACCCGCTCAAGGGCCAGCTCGGAGTCCTCAAGGCCTTCGCCCGGCTCGCCGCCGACGACGACCGGGACACCGAACTGGTCCTCGTCGGGCCGCACATCGACGACCGGCAGAACTATCCGATGAACCGGGCGATATGGCAGGACCTCATGGACTCCTGGGCGAAGCTCCGGCCCCGGACGCGCGACCGCGTCCACATCTGGCGCTTCGGCCCGGTCCAGCGCACCGGGGAGGACCTCGCCCTCAACCTGCTGCGCGGCCGGGCCCGCACGGTCGTGCAGAACAGCAGCCGGGAGAGCTTCGGCCTCACCGTCTCCGAGGCCCTGTGGAAGGGCGCGGTCGTCGTCGGCGCCGACACCGACGGCATCCGGGCCCAGATCCGGCACGACGTCAACGGCCTGCTCACCCCCTACACCGAAGGCGACGGCCCCTGGCCGCGGACGGTGCTCCGCTCGCTGACGGACGAGGAGGGGCGTGCCCGCTGGAGCGCGGCCGCGCGCGCCTCCGTCGAGGAGCACCACCTCTCCCGTCTCGGCGTCCTGCGGCAGGTGGCGGCCTACGAGGGCGCCACGGACCCCGCACGAGGGCGCATCCGTCCGGCGCCGTCCGCCGACGGGGCCGTCCCGGCCGCCCTGGTACCGCCCGGTGCGC
>NZ_JACADT010000313.1:0-5811 GCF_013421635.1 Streptomyces sp. UH6
GCGGTGCGGGTGGTGCCGGGGGCGTCGGCGGACCGGGATACGTGGGGGGTGCGGGCGGGGCGGGGGCCTGCGGGCCGGCCGCCGCCAGCAGGGCCTCGGCGAAGTTCTCCCGGCGGATGCGCTGGTCCACGTAGAGCAGGCCGACGGTGTAGGTGCTGAGGGTGAACGCCAGGCTCTGGAGGGCGGTCACCAGCAGGCCCAGGACCGCCACCACGACGATGGCGGTGATCCCCCAGGCCGGTCCGGCGTCGACGCCCACGCTCGCCGAGGCGAAGACGGGGATCAGGACCAGCACGCCCACCACCGCGACGAGCAGCATCGCCACGTAGCCGATGGCTCCGGCGATCAACGCCATCAGGTAGGAGATCCCGAAGATCCGCCACCAGTCGCCCTTCACCAGGGCGGCCGAGCGGCGCAGGGAGACCACCGGTCCCAGGCCCTCCAGGACGGTGATCGCCGGGGCGAACATCAGCCGGTAGGCCATCCAGATCATGCCCGTGAAGCCCGTGCAGACCACCAGGAAGCCGACGATGCCGAGGACCACGCCGACGGCGTCGCCCAGGTGGACGCCACCCGCGATGCCGGCCATGCCGAGACCCGCCACCAGCATGAAGGGCAGCAGCACGCACACCGTGAGCAGGATCGTGCCCAGCACCCGCACCGTCCGGGAGCCGAGCCTCTCCCACAGGGCCGGCCAGGTGACCTTGCGGCCCACGACCAGGTCGCGCAGCGCGACCATCGGGGCGGCCAGCGCGAGCGCCGGAATCGTCACCATGCCGAGCGCCGCCCCGACGGGGCCGAACACCACCATGCTGGGCACCCCGGCGTCCACACCGCCGGCGGCGAGCAGCAGGAGCGGCACGACGAGCACCAGGGTGACGGCCAGGGCGGCCACCAGGTAGAAGCCCAGCAGCGGCAGCCAGGACCGGCCGAGTGCCAGGAACGACCCCTTCACGATGTCGCCCAGGCTGAGCGGGCGCAGCGGGATCACCCCGGGCTGGGGCACCCAGGCCCGCATCCCGTAGTACGGGTAGGGCGGCTGATGCGGAGGCCCGTACGGCGGTGGCCCGGACGGCGACGATCCGTACGGCGGTGGTCCGTACGGTGGCGGTCCATATGGTGGCGGCTGGTCGTGCGACATCGTGGTCCTGCTCCCACCCCTGGGCGCCGCGGGCGGTGACCGCGGCGCGTGTCTTTCACCGGAACAGGGCGAACGTTAGTTCGTCGGGGCCGCGGTGATCATGGCCGGGGTCCGGCAACGAACCGGCCGGCCGGACTGCCGGGCTCCGCCGTCCGTCCCCGCGGGGGAGGACGCCGAGGCGTGGACACCGGTTCGCCTCCGCCCGGCCGCTCCGGATAGCGTTTCCCCCATGACCGACACCACTGCCAGCACCCGCGCCACCGGCGCCGTCGCCGCGGGTCTCGCGACCCTCGCCGCCGACGGGACCGTTCTCGACACCTGGTTCCCCGCCCCCGAGCTCGCCGACGCCCCCGGCCCGACCGGCACCGAGCGGCTCTCCGCCGAGCGTGCCGTCGAACTCCTCGGCGAGGGCGCCATGAAGGCCGCCGGCCCGGACACCCGCCGTGGCGTCGAGGTGGTCGCGGTCCGCACGGTCATCGCCTCCCTGGACGACAAGCCGGTCGACGCGCACGACGCCTACCTGCGCCTCCACCTGCTCTCCCACCGCCTGGTCAAGCCGCACGGCCAGAGCCTGGACGGCATCTTCGGCCACCTGGCCAACGTCGCCTGGACCTCGCTCGGTCCGGTCGCGGTCGACGACATCGAGACGGTGCGCCTCAACGCCCGTGCCGAGGGCCTGCACCTCCAGGTCACCTCCGTCGACAAGTTCCCGCGCATGACCGACTACGTCGTGCCCAAGGGCGTCCGCATCGCCGACGCCGACCGGGTCCGCCTCGGCGCCCACCTGGCCGAGGGCACCACCGTCATGCACGAGGGCTTCGTCAACTTCAACGCGGGCACGCTGGGCACGTCGATGGTCGAGGGCCGCATCTCGGCCGGCGTGATCGTCGGCAACGGCTCCGACATCGGCGGCGGCGCCTCCACCATGGGCACCCTCTCCGGCGGCGGCAACGTGATCATCTCCATCGGCGAGCGCTGCCTCGTCGGCGCGGAGGCGGGCGTGGGCATCGCGCTGGGCGACGAGTGCGTCGTCGAGGCCGGCCTCTACATCACGGCGGGCACCCGGGTCACCATGCCCGACGGCCAGGTCGTCAAGGCGCGCGAGCTGAACGGTGCGTCCAACATCCTGTTCCGCCGCAACTCGGTCACCGGCACGGTCGAGGCCCGGCCGAACAACGCGGTCTGGGGCGGCCTGAACGACATCCTGCACAGCCACAACTGACCACGCGCGGCCGTGACCTGCGGCCGTTGGTCATCGATGAGCGCCCTCCCACGGCCCGAGGACGGCCCGGGAGGGCGCTCGTGCGTGAGCACCGCTTGCCGGGTCCGTCGCAGCGGTGCCGCCGTCGCGGTGCGGGTTCAGGCCGTTCCCGGGCGCTCGTCGGCCGGAACGGATCCTCCCGCGCAGCTGATGCCGCCCTGCCCCGACGGCATGAGCAGCAGGTTGTGGTCCACCTGCCTCCGCCGGGCTGTTGCGAGCACCTCGCACCTGGTCGGGCGGCGTACGACAGTCGTGGCTGCAATCGGATCCGTGTGCCACGGTGAGCCGCATGGAGGGAAACCCGCACCCACACCACCACGGCCATGAGCACCGGCACGGTCACACCGGTGCGGATCCCGGGCATCGCCACGGCACCTCCCGGCCGAAGCGTCTGCGGCATCACCTCGCACACCTGTTCACGCCGCACGGCCACGAGGCCGCCGACAAGGTGGACGCGGCGATGGAGACCTCCCGCGAGGGCATGCGCACGCTGTGGATCTCGCTGGTCGTCCTGGGGATCACCACTGTTGTCCAAGGGGTGATCGTCGCCCTGTCCGGGTCCGTGGCGCTGCTCGGTGACACCATCCACAACGGCGCCGACGCGCTGACCGCCGTTCCGCTGGGGATCGCGTTCCTCCTCGGCCGACGGGCCGCCAACCGCCGCTACACCTACGGCTACGGCCGGGCGGAGGACCTGGCGGGCGTCCTCATCGTCGGGGCCATCGCCGCATCCGCCGTCCTGACGGCCTGGGCGGCCGTCGACCGCCTCCTCGATCCCCGCGACATCACCCATCTGTGGGCCGTCTCCGGCGCCGCACTGGCCGGCTTCGTCGGCAACGAATGGGTGGCGCGCCACCGCATCCGCACCGGCCGTCGCATCGGTTCGGCGGCCCTGGTCGCCGACGGTCTGCACGCCCGCACCGACGGCTTCACCTCCCTGGCCGTCCTGCTGGGCGCGGGCGGCGCCGCACTCGGCTGGCGCGCCGCAGACCCCGTCGTCGGCCTGCTCATCACCCTCGCCATCCTGATCGTCCTCAAGGACGCCGCCCGCGAGGTCTACCGGCGCCTCATGGACTCCGTCGACCCCGACCTCGTCACCGCTGCCCACACCGCCCTGGGCGGTGTCGACGGCGTCCTCGGCGCCGGGCAGGTGCGGTTGCGGTGGGTCGGTCACGCCCTGCGCGCCGAGGCCGACGTCGTCGTCGACGCACGGCTGACCGTCGTCCAGGCGCACCGCATCGCCGTCGCCGCCGAGCACGCCCTCCTTCACGCCGTCCCACGACTGGCCGCCGTCACCGTCCACACGGACCACACCCCGGTCGAAGGCGACCCGCACGCCCCCCTCGACCACCACACAGCACACCCGGCGCACGCGGCCCGGCCGGGGAGGGCGTTCATGGGGTGAAAAGGTGCTCCGCGGCGGCATAGCGGTGATGGTGTGGACGCGTCAGAAGGGGAGAGGGGCGGGCGTCGGGTGCCGCCAGGAGGAAGGTGACGATGGATGCCGAGGACCTGCGCGGCTTCCGCGAGTTCGTGGACCACAGATCGTCCGCGCTGCTGACCACGGCCGTGCTGCTCTGCGGCGGCGACCGGCACGCGGGGGAGGACCTGCTGCAGAACGCGCTGGTCAAGGCCGTGGGCAAGTGGCGGCGGATCGAGGACCCGGAGGCGTACGTGCGCCGGATCCTGTACCGGCAGCAGATCGGCCGGTGGCGGCTGAAGTGGCCGCGCCGGGAGGTCTCCGTACCCGAACCGCCCGAGGGCGCGACGGCGGGCGGCGACACCGAGTCCCTGGTCGAGACCCGGCTGCTGATGGGCCAGGCGCTGGCCGCGCTCACCGACCGGCAGCGCACGGTGCTGGTGCTGCGCTACTACGAGGACCTGCCGGAGGGCGACGTGGCCCGGCTGCTGGGCTGCTCCGTCGGCACGGTCCGCTCCACCACCCATCGCTCCCTGGCGAAGCTGCGCACGCTGATGCCGGAGGCGGGCGACGGACGGACACGACGGCCGGCCACCGAATTCTCAGTAGTGGAGGTGCGCCCGTGAACGGGGTCGACGACATGGTGCGCGCGGCCCTGCGGGAGCAGGCCGCCGCACAGGAGCCCGCGGAGCCGATGCTGGCCGAACGGGTGCTGACGGCGCACAGGCGCCGGACGGGACGGCGGATCGGAGGCGTCGCCGCGGCGGTGGCCGCCGTGGTGGGGCTGGCGTTCTGGTCGCCCCTGCCGGGCGGTCGCGGACCCGCTCCGGCCGGCGAGGACGGTTCGTCCGTCACGGAGGTCGTGGGCCGGCCCGAGCAGTCGCCCCCGAGGGAGGTGATCGAGGCGGGCGACGTCGTGATGGCCGCGTACGTCGAGCAGCGGACGGTCCCCTCGGGCACGTCGGGCAGGGGCGAACTGCTGCGCACCTACTGGCTGCTCGACCCGGACTCCCAGACGTACGAGAAGGACGAGCGGTGGTCGCTGGTCGCGGTCGCGCCGGGGGCGTTGCAGGCCGCGGTGCTGGAGCGCGACCTGCCGGTGCGGCGGATCGGCGTCCTCGACCTGCGCACCCGTGAGGTCGAGCGGTGGATCGACCTCGAGGGCGACCAGCGGCAGGGGGTCGCGGGACTCGCCTTCTCACGCGACGGCGCGTCCCTGCTGGCGACCACCTACCGCAAGAATCCGGACAGCGGGGTGCCGGTTCCCCTGGCGGATGACGCCCAGGGCATGGAGGCGGAGACGCCGTTCGACTCGGGCCGCTCCGGGTTCTGGGTCGTCGACGTGGGGTCGGGCCGGAGCAGGTGGAGCGCGGTGGAGGCGCCCGGGGGTGAGGAGCGCGACCCCTTCCTCACCAACGTGCGGCAGGACTTCGAGTTCACCCACGACGGCCGGGCGGTGCGGGCGGGGCTGGTCAGCGACGAGCGGTCCGAGTTCCACGACCTGGACGGAGCACCGATCGCCCCGCCTGCGGGCGAGGCGCACTGGGAATGGTCGGTGGAGGCGGGACGCTCGCCGGACGGGGACCGGATGGCGGGACCGTTCGCCGGGGAGACCCGGAAGACCTCCTCGTGGATCCTCGACGCCCGCACCGGGAAACGGGTCGCGGAGGTGCCCGGGCAGCAACTGCTGGCATGGGCGGGCGACGACTCGCTGGTGGCCTGGGACATCGACGAGGACGGCGGCTCGGAGTTCGGCAACCGGCTGGTCCTGGTGACGATCGGCAGCGACAGGACGGTCCCGCTCAGCGGTCCGCGCGGTGACCGGGCGGATGCCGGGGGACGGTGGCAGCCGCTGTTCGTCCGCCGCTGAACCCCCACGGCCGGTGCTCCCCCCTGCGCCGCGGCCCCGTGTCGCAGGGGGGGCACGGCGCGGGGTGCCAGGCGGGGGTCGTCAGTTGCGGGGTTTCAGGCGCCGGTCAGGGCGTCGTA